>DYKC01000143.1 GCA_020722825.1 Vermiphilus sp. | reverse complement strand
ATCTCCATTTTACACATACTGGTACGGCGGAATAACCCATTCTGACAGGATTTTCGGGTCCACACTGTAAAACTTGCCCAGCGCAAGGCGCCTTACATTATCCATCTCAACCTGCCTGCCCTTAAAATAGGAAAAAACCGTTTCAATCCCATAAGGGACAACCCTGCCTGTTTTTATATAACCCATTATGGCTGTATATCTTGAAATATCGTAGTTGTCTGCAGTAATGGGAACCTTGACATCAGGATACTCTTTATCTATTAATCTCCAGAGGATATCTTCATTAAAAAACCTTTCTTTTTTTATATTCCCCCCATCAACAAGAAACTCTTTTTTCATCTGTTCGCCCTGCATTTTGTTTTGTATAAACGTTGATATGTTAGCAAAGTCTATCTCAATACTCAGGTAGTTATCAATAAATCTGGAGTGAAAACCCTTTAGAAGTTCCCCCGCTGTCCTGTAATACATTTTTTTTAAGGACAGCAAAATACCTTCTGCTCCTCTGTTCCTGAAAATAAAAGAGAGTGTATCTTTCAGGTAAGCAGGGACCCCTTTATAATTCTTGCTTTCAACCGCTGACTTGAGGGTAAAATAGTCCACTGAGGAATGGATGGCATAGTTTTTTTCTTCCTTTTCACCTTTTCCCCTTTCCGCAACAAGTTTAATGTTATGGTAGTCATACCACAGAATAAAATAGTGATACATCTCGGGAGGTAGACTTTTGCGCATCTCCTCCACCAGGTCTGCAGTCAGTTTTTCAAAAAAGTCTGTCAGTTCTTCTGCTTTCGCAAGATTTTTAGGGACTGCATAACGGGTGTTTGCAAGTAAATCTGTAAACTCGCTGAATCTTTTTGTCTGTATAATTTTTGCCACTTCATCAGCGGTCAGAAACCCTTTTTCAAGCGATTTTATGCTTCCACTTACGGCTATTATGTCATCCATCTTTGAGGTTTTTAAGAACCTGGAAGTCTTTTTTAAGAAGTTCCATCTTCCCCGGGTCATACACAGCAACTGCTGGGTGATATAATGCGACCACACTGGTCCTGTTGAAAATATCCTGTGAGTTTTCAAGAACCTTGCCGTGAAGAGCCGTGATAGAACCCTTCTGGCTGAAGGAAAATCTTTCAAGGATGTATTTTAAGGCATGCCTGCCGAGACAGCATATAACCGACGGATTTATTATCTCTATCTGTTTCTCAAGATAATACCTGCAGGCATCAACCTCTTCCTTTTCCGGATCACGGTTGTTGGGTGGACGGCATTTTATTATGTTGGTTATGTAGATATCCTCACGCTTAAGACTAACTGAATCCAGTAGAATGTCAAGAACCTCCCCCGCCTTCCCGCAAAAAGGGATGCCCCGCACATCCTCGTTGTATCCTGGGGCCTCTCCCACAAAGAGTATCTTTGAAAATGGACTGCCAGCACCAAAGACCACGTTTTTTCTGATTTTCCAAAGGCTGCATTTTTTACATTCCTCTGATTCCCTTGCATACCTTTCAAGTTCGATTTTTCTGTCCATCAGCCCCGATAAAATATCTTCCTATTTTCTCCCTCAAACTATCACCCATAGCATTTTTTACACTCTCCCAGTTGAAAACAACCTTCCATTTCTCTGCAGAAATAACAAACGTATTCTTCAGATTTTTGTCTCTTTCAACCTTTACACCCTCTATATCAAAATCTCCTGCAGATTCAGGAACGGTTACTCTGTAACCTTTTCCTTTTATTTTCTTGCAAAGGGATACAATAATATCCCTGATATTTTCATTCAGGTAGTTATTGAATCTTTCTTCTGTTTTCTTCATAACCTTCTCTATAAAACTGTTCTGGAGGGCTAGCATCTCTTTCTCTTTCTCCATGCGAAAACTGGAAAATTTCCTTTCTTCTTCTTTATCTATCTTCTCTTTTTCCGCCTGCAGTTTATCTTCATATTCCTTGTCTATCTTTTCCTTTTCGGCTGAATAACGTTCCTGAAGTTCTTTCTCCTTCTTTCTTATGAGATCTTTAGCCTTCTTCTCCGCATCCTCCACAACCTTCTTTATCAGTTTTTCTATCATTTTTTATATTTTCACCGCAAAGAGAAGGAATATGGAGACCACAAGTGCCAGAACGGCATAAGTCTCCACCAGAGCACCATACACCATAGCCTTCATACTGGATTCAGGGTGTTTTGAGGCAACCGCAATCCCTGCAGCACAGACCTTGCCCTGGTGTATGGCGGAAAACAGTCCTGAAA
>DYKC01000142.1 GCA_020722825.1 Vermiphilus sp. | reverse complement strand
GAAATATCAAGACTACAGTAGTGTGCTGTCTCCAACAGACCTTTACATTTGAAAACGAAGCACAGAACACTAGGTCTTTTGCCTTCTTAAATATCTCACTGGTTAGGTCCATTAGGTCCTCCTTGTTATAGACTCACTGATTTTTTCAGATGTTTCCTTCATTTTCTCCAGTATAAATTCCCTGTACGTTCCTTTAAACCTGTACGACGGTAGATACAGACCGAGCGCTGCAACAACCAAACTGTCCTGCACAATCGGATATGCTATTGTCACAACATCCTGCTGAGGACGGTGTATAACCATGCCCTTTTTCTTTATACTGGATAGATGGGCAAAAAATCCTTTTTCTGTATCTACTTCCGGCCATATTTTTTTGTCCGGCAGTCCCTTACTCCTTATAAAATTTTTCAGTTCTGCAAGAGATAAAAAAGCAATCAGCAGGCGCCCGGTGGCAGTATTATATACGTCTTCCTGAAGCAAAAAGTCTTTTTTTATGTTCAATACCCTGTTGCCGTTCACCTGCAGAAGGATAGACCTTTTGCCCTGGTGCAGTGTTGCGATAAGAACCGTTTCCTGTACTTCGGATGCAAGTCGGGTTAACAGGGGTTCGGCTGCAGCAACAATATCCTTTCTATAGGGTCCGTTACGGGCAAGAAAATAAACACACGGTCCAAGTATATATCCTTTTTTTCTGCCAACCTGTTCAATAAAATTCTGTTCACACAAACTCTTTACAATGTTGGCACAGGTGCCCTGATTCAACCCGACGTATCTTGCAATCACACTGAGCCCTTTCGGTTCCTCAGGTTTTTCTGCAACAAACTCTAGTATCTTACAAGCCCTGTTCAGTACCTGTATCATGCTTATCTCCTCCTTGTCGTCTTTCCTTCCATCTCTTTCCCGCAGAATAAAGAATGCGGAGGTATCAGCAACTCCTGATATTTTATAATATTGAATTTAATTTTACATTATTATACTATCAAAAACAAAAGTTGTCAATAGATAAATGAAAATAATTTAAAAAGGGCTGTTGAGATTGCTGCGCTACCGTTCGCAATGAGAAGAGACGTCAAACGGAAAGGATTTTTTTGAGTTTGTATGAAAAGTATGCCTTCTCAGTTACGTCCATTATATGAAGGGCGTTTTTCCAACCGTTGACTTCCGGCTGTTTGTTTTTCAGTATACAATCGGCAAAGTATTCGCATTCAGCGGTGTAAGGGTTAATTTTTTTGAAAGGGATTTTTCTGAACTTCCTGGCAACGTCCTTGCTCTGTTTTGCGTCATACCCGCCGGCTCCGAGACCCATTATACCCTCCATGGTTCCACCTGTACTCTGCCCTATCGTACCTTCAGTAAAGATGCTGCCCTGAGAACCGTATATCTCAAGACGGGTTCTTGATGCTTCGTCCGGGATACAAAAGAAACAGTCAATCGTTGCATGTGTTCCTGATTTCATTTCCAGCAGGGTTGTGGAGGAGTCTTCGGATTTGTAATCCTGTACCTGACTGTTAGTTATAGCCGAGACCCGACTAATTTTATCGTCAGTAAAAAACTCAATCAGGTCATAAAGGTGTGTTGCCATATCAATCAGGGAGCCGCCTCCACCTTTTTTTGGGTCCTGCCTCCATGCTCCTTTCATCGGTGGATACCAGCAGGACAACTGCGCCCTGATATAGACAACCTTCCCTATCTTACCTTCAGATATGATTTCTCTTATCTTTTTGTGCGCACCGTGAAACTTCATCATATAGCCTTCCTGCAGAAATATTTTATTTTTTCTGCATAGGTCCACAGCTTCTTTTGTCTCCCTGAGAGTTGTAGTTAGAGGCTTTTCACACAGGATGTGTTTCCCATTTTCCGCTGCCAGTCTTATATGTTTAAGGTGCAAGTAGACAGGTGTTGCAATGTAAACCGCATCTACTTCAGGGTCTTTAACAATATCTTCCTCTTTCGTATAATATTTCGGCACGTTGAATTCTTTTGCTATATCCTTTATTTTCACAACATCCATAACAGCGGTGAGATTTATATTTTTTGCCTTAAGCATTCCAGGTATGGTCCTTCTGTATGCTATGCCACCTGCACCGATAACCCCCATATTTACCTTCTGTAGAGTAGCCATTTTCTTTCTCCTAAAACTCTCTTTTTCTATGTTTTTTTATCACCCACTGGTTCAAATTTATTCAACATTTAATCACAATAGCAAAATTAAGTCAAATTTTTCTTGCCGTAAGTCAAACCACCCTATTTTTAGGAAATTTGGACAGT
>DYKC01000141.1 GCA_020722825.1 Vermiphilus sp. | reverse complement strand
AGGAGTAAGAAACGGCCGTCTCTAATAAGAAAGGGGAAGAAAGAAAACCATCTTAATTTAGAGGCAGTCGTTAGCTCCTCAATAAATGGTTCTTCTTCCCCAAAGAAAGGTTTGTAATGAATTGTAAATTAGGTCAAGATGAAAATTGGTGTATGTGGAGAAACTGGGTGTAAAAAACAGAATTTGACAAAAGGAAATCTGAATACCTACGAGAGATGATAACATTACGGGCTATTATTGTCGGACTGATTGCTTCTTTTGTAATAGGCGCCGGTGAGCCTTTTACCGTTTTACATCTTCAGGCATCACCTCTTTGTGCTGATTATTCAACAGGTGCGGCAGTACTCCTATTCTTCATCCTTGTCTTTCTCATCAATCTGTTTCTGAAAAAAGTTATGCCGCGTTTTTACCTGAAACCTCCCGAACTTATCACCGTATATATAATGATGCTGGTGGCATGTGCCATCCCTTCTTGGGGGTTTACTATGAACCTCATCGGTTTACTCGGGGGTATTTTTTATTATGCCACCCCGGTAAACAGATGGGAAGAGATTGTACATCCTTACCTGCCGAGACATTTATTCCCGCAAAGCAGGGATGCCATATGGCAGGTTTACGAAGGACTACCAAAAGGGATGAGGATACCCTGGGAGGCATGGGTTAAACCACTCGGGAACTGGTTCCTGTTCATAATAGTTTTTTACTTTATGAGTATCTGCCTGATGGTAATGCTCAGGAAACAATGGGTGGAAAAGGAACGTCTAACCTATCCGCTCACTGAACTGCCAATGGCAATGGTTCGGGAAAGAGAACCGCTTTACAGAAGCAAACTTATGTGGATTGGATTTTCAATCCCCCTTATTATATATAGTCTCAAAGGGTTAAGTGTAATTTTCCCTCTTATTCCAGCACCCCATTTAAACCAGGCTGTAAGCATTTTTAACAGAGCATTCAGCATAGAGTTCTGGGTGTTTTTTGAGGTTATCGGTCTTGCATTCTTTATGTCAACGAGCGTTCTTTTCAGTGTATGGCTTTTTGCATTTTTGTTTACAATACAAACAGGATTTCTTAACAGGGTTGGGTTTTCCATAGGTCCTGTCCAGCCTTATTCAGACCCGGCACCGCAGGTTGTTGCTCTGCAGTCACTGGGTGCTTTACTTGTTTTGAGCGTAAGTAGTTTGTGGTTTGCCAGGGGGCACCTGAAAAAAATCTATCTGAAGGCGATAGGAAAACTGAAAGGGGATGATGATGACAAAGAGGAGATGCTTTCCTACAGAACGACCTTCTGGGGGTTCGTTATCAGTTTCATTTTTGTGGTCTGGTGGCTCAACAGAACAGGAATAAGACTGATGCCGTCAGTCTTCTTTACCTCAATAGCAATTCTGATATTTCTCGGAATTACCCGTGTCATAGCACAGGCAGGTCTTGCTTACCATAGAGCGCCTGTGATACCTGCCGTTTCAACGCTTGACCTTTTCGGTTCAAGATACCTTGGTAATGCGGGTCTTACAGGTCTGGGTATGACCTTTCCTTGGGCAGGAGATATAAGAACTCTGGTTATGACTTCTGTCGCTAATGGTTTGAAGTTGTCCACTGAGTTTAAGATTGGCTGCCGCAGGTTGTTGTTTGGCATACTGGGTGCGATAGTGGTATCACTTGTTTCTTCTGCATGGATTACGCTTCTACTCGGATATAAATATGGAGGTATTAATCTACATTCCTGGCAGTTTTCCGGGCTTGCGAATTATACGGTGAAGTGGGTTACAAACTTTATGAACTATCCTGTCGGATTCGGAAAGACACAATTAGGATTTCTTACGCTCGGAGGATTTCTGATGTTTCTCCTTTTTCTCGCTCAGAATTATCTTCTCTGGTGGCCTATTTCACCTGTCGGTCTGGCTGTGGGTCTATCAGAACAAGTTTATCATACATGGTTTTCTGTTTTTATAGCCTGGCTAATAAAGGTATTTATAATGAAATATGGTGGTATAAAGGTCTACAATAAGGCCAAAGAATTCTTTCTCGGGATGGTACTGGGAAGTTTTGTGACGGCAGGCATATGGATTTTAATCGGTTTTTTAACCGGCATACAGGGAAGGTTCTATTTTACCTTAACTTAGGTTAATCTCCTTCCAGAGGGATAATGGAATGTTAAAAAAGATTATATTCTACTCTGTGTTGTATCTTTTTCTCTCTTTTAATCTTGCGTTGACAGGAGAAAGAATTTTTGAAGGCACCGGCTATATAAATTATGCAGGATATACCGACTGTATCTTCC
>DYKC01000140.1 GCA_020722825.1 Vermiphilus sp. | reverse complement strand
AAAGAAGAGGTCTCAAATAGGCAAGAGGTGGTTCACGAATACCTATTCAAATCCATAGCAACAAAAAATGATGCGACCAAAAATATTTTTCCCCCTGTGCTTCTTATCAATAGCTTCCACTTTTATTTACGGTGATTCTAATTATTGGGGCATAACAGGCTTGATAAGAACCCCTACCGCAAGAACGATAGAAGATGGTAATCTCAGATATACTTTTGCCTACGGACAGGAATACCACACATCAGAACTTACCTTTGGATTTCTGCCCTTTCTTGAGATAGGCAGTATGTTGGTATTACCTGAGGCATGGGGATATGCCGAAGACAGGTCGCTCAACATAAAACTTCTGCTGATTAACGAAAAACCGTATTTCCCTTCCTTAAGCGTCGGGGTTATGGACCCGGAGGGCGATTCCCGTCAGTTTTTCACCGAGTACGTCGTTGCAAGCAAAAGGGTAGGGGACTTTGATTTTACACTGGGCTACGGAGGTAACCTTTTCGGAGACACATTCAGCGATAAAGGGCCACGGTTTCCTCCCGGGAAAATAACGGCAAGAGAACTTAACGGACTGTTCGCCGGGATGGAATGGAAGGTAAAAAACAATATCTCTCTCCTTATTGAGTACGACCCTACAAAAAAAACATTTGGATGGAGAAAAGATATTGACCATCACTTCAACTACGGTTTGCGGTGGAATCCATTCCGCTGGCTGACGCTCGGCTATTCCTACCAGAGAGGCACGGAACACAACGTGCAATTTGCTATTACCTATCCTCTCGGAAGGCGGTCCTGTTCCGAAAAGACATCTTTTTCTTTTCATCCGTCTCCAAACAACATACCGATGAAGGACCTCCTTGTGGAAAAACCTCTCACAAAACTGTTGTCAGACATCAGAAGCGCACTGACGGAAGAAGGTTTCAAAGATGCTGACGTGAACCTCTCTGCAGATATGAAACAACTCTACGTTGAGTTTGAAAACAGGTTGTTTCCTTCCCATATACAAGCAGTGGGCAGGATACTGCAAACGATAATATCAAGGGTGCCTGCCGGCATAGAAAAAATCACCGTTGTTACAAACATCAACGGCATTCCAATGCTGCAAATCTCCTTAACCCCTAACGATTATATCGCTTTTCTGAACGGAGAGATAACCTGCGAGGAGATGCAGCAAAAAATAGACGTTACCGGCAAAACCGCAGAGAAGGTTGTCTGGCAGGAAACAGGATATGAGGACAAAAAACTCCGGCACCGGTCCTTTACCTGCGGGTTTGAGCCGATGAGCGTGGAATTTTACGGAAGAAACCATCTGCAATCAATGTATAACATCAAACGTTTCGCCGAATCAAGCACAGGCCCTGCGGTTTCCCTGACCCAAAACTTCGGGCAGGGGCTCAGCACTGAAGCATACGTAAAATTTCCGTTATACGCCCCGGAACTAATCAACGATTGGACAGGACACCGATGGAAGCCTGACACCCCGCCACTGACAAAAAAAGCGGCAAAAAACGATACGGTAAACTATGTGGGAAAAAGCGGGTTGTCTGTGGAAACCCTTACCCTGAACAAAATGTTCAAAATTAAAGACTCCAATTACCTTCTGCTGAAAGGCGGATATTCAGGGCTGAAGTACGCGGAACTCTCCGCTGAATCCCTCAAGACCTTTTCAGGCGGCCGTTTTGCGGTAGGCAGGGAACTGTCATGGGGCAAGAACCGCCATCCTGATTTGCTTTTCGGATTAGACGGCTCCCCTGTTCTGGCAGGTTCGCTGAACGGCTATATGTTTCTCCCCGATACAGATACAATTGTCAGGGCAGGCGTAGGCACAACACTTTCAGGGGAAAACGAAGCATGCCTGCAGATAACCCGGAACATCAGATACGGCAAGGTCTTTTTGTGGTTTTCACGGATGGAAAGCGACAATTATTCCGGAGACAGAACAACGCATTTTGACAAGGGCATTGGCATTGTCGCGCCCATAAACCTTTTTGGTACGTTTGACTGTAAAGGCAAAAAAACATATCAGTTCTCTCCAGGCAGAAGAGAACCTGGGAACCACGTTTATAAATATAGCCTGTATGACTACATCCTTGAATTCACCCCAGCATATGTATTACAACACTTGAACGAACTTAAAGAATAGGTTATAATAGCATCTGACCTTTACAAAGGAGCAGAAAATGAGATGTCCATTTATTGTCGCTTGTGCATTTACGTTACTGGTAATTTTTAACACCGCTTATTCACAGGTTAAGCCCCTGAAGCAACCGGTGGAACGTTCTGAGATAGAGT
>DYKC01000018.1:12206-15526 GCA_020722825.1 Vermiphilus sp. | reverse complement strand
ATAAAAATAAAAAGTATTTTTTGTAACTGCAGTGTTGAATTTCTCATCAATTGACGGATATTTCCTCCTCATTTTTTCCTTAAAAACAGTATATACTCATCCTTCATTGTATTCTGGATACCTTTAATTGGCTTTACAATTTTCTGGTCAAGGACAAATTTATGTTTTTGTGGTATTTCTTCAATTTTAGTTTCTAATCTTATACCCCCTGTTTGTATATCATAGGTTTATCTCTTACCTGGACAAAAGAATTTATCTGCCCGGTATATCTTTTAAGAACTGAGGGGATAGGCAAAAGTTCTATTCTGTTAGATCTCTGGTATATATTCGGAGTGAACTCGGCAATTCTGGAGCGTCGTGCTTTTTTTGTTTTTTTCATCAGGAATATTATATCTGAATTCCCAAGAATATCAAAGTTTACGGACAACGAGAGCAGTTTATCTTAGTTGAATATACTCTTCACCGGTGAGGTCAAGGATGGAGGAAGGGATACCCTGTGTTATGCCGCCGTCTATGACTATGTCTACCCTCTCTTTTAGCACATAAGGAATATCTTCTATCCTGGAGGCAGCCTTCTCACCCGATATGTTGGCACTCGTTGACGCAAGAAGATTAAACCTTTTAATAAGTTTCAGAAGGAATTTATGGTCCGGTATCCTTAAAGCAATAGTATCTCTTTCAGTCGTCATTCTGGGAAGTTTTACTTTGGCTTTCAATATGAAGGTAACCGCCCCTGGCCAATTCTCCTTAAGAAAAGTTTTCTTTTCCTGTGGCACTTCTGCAAATCCCTTTGCTTTTTCAATGGTATCCACAAACCCGATGAGGGATTTGTCCGCAGGACGTCCCTTTATCTCAAAAATCTTTTTTTTTGCCTCTTCGTTCAGCCCGTCGCAGACGATACCGTAAACGGTGTCGGTTGGTACTATCGCCACACCGCCTTCACACAGAATTCTTTCAGTCATCTCAAGGAGTTCCCGCATGTTATATCTGTTCAATCTTAGAATATTCACCTTTCTCTCGCCCTTTCATTCCCACCTTAACACCCCCTCAATGTGGAGTAAAAAAGACAAAAGGTGAAATGGGGTCAGGTATCAAGACCTATCTTGCACTTGTGCAGTCTTTCCAGTGATTGTTGTTCATGGGACCTGTAAAGGGATGTTCTTTTCAGAAGTTCATCAAAGTCCACGCTGTGAGCATCAAAGTCCGGACCGTCAACACAGGCAAATCTCACCTTCCCTCCAACTGTAACCCTGCATCCGCCGCACATTCCCGTTCCATCAACCATCAGGGGATTCAGGCTCGCCACTGTCTTTATGCCATGCTCTTTTGTCATATCACTGACCTTTTTCATCATAGGGATGGGTCCTGCGGTAAGGACGTAGTCAATCTTTTCATCCTCGGACTTGATCAGGTCAAAAAGAATGTCTGTGGTAAATCCTTTTTTCCCTTTACTGCCATCATCGGTTGCTATGATAACCCTGTCGCTTATCTCTTTCATCTCATTTTCCAGTATAAGAAGTTTCTCATTTCTTGCACCCATCACTGTAATGAGATAGTTTCCCTTTTCCTTGAACGCCTTTGCCATCCAGTAAACAAATGCTGCCCCCACTCCACCCACAATGATACAGACCTTTCCGTATTTCTCAATCTTAACCGGGTTTCCGAGCGGCCCAACAAGATTCAATATCTCATCTCCTTCCTTAAGCATGCCGAGTTTTGAGGTGGTGGTACCCACCTCCTGAAATATCAGGGTTAAGGTTCCCTTTGGTATGTCCGTACCCGCAATCGTCAGAGGTATCCGTTCCCCTTTTTCGTCCACCCGCAGAATTATGAATTGTCCGGGTTGTGCCTTTTTTGCTATCAATGGGGCATCAACCTCAATCCTTTTTATCTTCTCGCCCAACACCTCTTTTCTTAGTATCTTGTTCATTCATCCTCCCCCGTTTTGCCCTGTGTGCTAGGGAATTAAAGTGGAAAGCCGGTAATCATTTGGGTTTTTCCCACTTAAGTAGTTCAGTCACACTGCTTAACGTTCCACCGTCCCTTATCTCTTTCCTTATCCTGTTCTCTCTTTCCAGAACATCCATAGCCCTGTTGGCAACCTCCACGACTCTGTCTCTGGGGATCACCACAACCCCATCAGAATCGCCAACAAGCCAGTCGCCGGGATATATTGTATAACCTTCTATCCTTATCGGAACATTTATCTCCCCGAACCCTTTAGGCTCCCCTGCCTCAGGACATATTATCTTTGCAAAAACAGGAAGGTTCATCTCTCTTATCTCTTCAATGTCCCTTACCCCGCCATATATCACTACACAGGCAACCTTTTTTATCAGGGCACTGTTTGTAGCAAGTTCACCCCAGACAGCAGGTCTAACTCCGCCAGCGTCAATAACAATAATATCTCCCTCTCTGGCGATATCTATTGCCTCAACAGGTTTTGCCCAGTCTCCAGGGTAGGTTCTAACCGTTATCACACTGCCTGCTACCCTGAAATTTCCCTTTAATACAGGCATTAATCCATGTATCCAGCCCCTGCGGTGAAGAGCATCCGATACGTTAGCGGTGGAAACCTTAAGAAGTGTTTCTTTCACATTATCAAGAGAGGTGCGCTTGTAAAGTGCGGTCTTAATTTTTTTCTTTGTGGCAACGGCCTTTTGTATCAGTTCTATGGATTCCCTTATTCTCTCGGATTTCGTTATTGACCCGCCTATAATAAGTATAGATGCACCGGCATTAACAGCATCCACTATGTTTTCAGAATTCAGTCCGCCAGCAATTGCAACCGGAACCTTAACCGCACGGACAACCTCTCTGAGCAGGCCAAATGAAATGTTTCCGGTCATCTGCCTGTCTATGGGGATGTGCACCCCTATATAGTGTGCCCCCAATCTCTCAACCTCTCTTGCCCTGTTTACCGTAGCAGCATCTTCAAGAAGGTCGACCATCACCTCCCCTCCGTAATTAGCCGATGCTTCCACCGCCTCTGCTATTGTGGGGTCAGAGGCATTTCCCATAACAACGACAATATCGGCGCCGGACTTGAAAGCCATCTCAGCCTCAACCCTACCGGTATCCATTATCTTCATATCCGCTATGATTTTTGCATCTGGGAACTGCTTCCTGAGTGACCTCACGGCGCTCAGCCCTTCTGACTTTATAAGTGGGGTGCCTGCCTCTATCCATCTAAGCCCACAGGCAGAAGTCTCATCAGCGACCTTTAAAGCCCTCTTCAACTCCGTAAAGTCAAGGGCAACCTGTATAACTGGAAAGATTTTTTTATCCATTTCCACCGTTTCTGTTATCCCCGCTCCTTA
>DYKC01000018.1:1275-12106 GCA_020722825.1 Vermiphilus sp. | reverse complement strand
TTTTGCCTGTCATTTTTCTCTGCTTCTGTTTCCAAGTATATTTCTTCTATGGCATCAACCATCTTTTCCACGGGGAAAAGATTCAGCACCACTTTTCTGCCTTCCTCTCCCATTTTATAAGATATTGCGGGATTTTGCAACAGGTAACGCAGTTTTTCTTTAAGCAATTCCACATCTTTCGGCGGTATCAGATACCCGGTCTTGCCGCTGACCACCAGTTCCCTGGAGCCGTCAACGTCAAAGGCAATAACAGGTTTTCCTCCTGCAAATCCCTGTGCCACAGCCTTTGGTAATCCTTCCCTTAAACTTGTATGAACAAGAATATCCATGGCAGATATAAGTTCAGGGATCCTTGAAGGAGATACAAGTCCGGTAAAAATCACCTTTTCTGATATGCCATTCTCGCGGGCAAATTTTTCAAGGTCTGCCCTTAATATTCCATCTCCTACAATCAACAACTTTATTTTCGTAAATTCTTTCGCAATGCTGGCAAATGCTTCCATAAGATATTCCTGTCCTTTCAAATGATAAAGACGCCCCACCATTCCTATAACCTTTTCGTCCTCACTTATCCCTAGGGATTTTCTCGTTCTATCTCTTTGTTTTTCCGCATCCAGATAAGGCTGGATTTCAAAACCGCTGTATACTATAGAATACTTTTCTATCCTGCCGATACCGGCTTTCAGAGACTTGTCTCTCATAATCTTACCCACACATATGTATCTATCGGTAAAAATATCTGCAATCTTTTCTGCGGTTATATAAAACAGGTTCAGTAAAAGAGGCTGAAAATCATGAAAGGAAAGCCCATGGACGGTATGGATTGTGACTGTTTTTCTGTATGCAATTTTTGCCGCAACTCTGCCCAGAATCCCCGCCTTGGCACTGTGTGTATGCACTATGTCGTATCTGTTTTTCCTGAAGATACTTAAAAGTTTCAAAAAACATATAGTGTCTGAAAAGGGATTGATTTCCCTCCTCATTTCTTTTATTATAATGAGATTAACTTCTTTTACCTGATTTTCAAGAGAACCCTCAGGACCCTCAGAAGGACCACTCACAAGATCAACTACATAGTTTTTTTTCTTCAGTCCTTTAACAGTGAAAATTGTATTTTCCTGAGCGCCGCCAACAATCAGACGGGTAATCACATGGCAGATTCTCATTATATTTCACTTATGCTTGTATCAGGTCCGTTTTTAACCCGGGCAAATATTCTGAGACCTTTTATCTCTATCTCTATTTTTTCCATATCAAAATCATCGGGGAGGATTCTTATGTGGGCAATATTGTCTCTCGGTACCAGAATAACACGTTTTTCTTTGTCCAGCTCCACAGGTTGAACCTGTCCCTTCATAATAAGAATCCCTTTACCTTCAAGCATCAGCCAGTTCTCCGTGAACTTCAACACCCTGCCTATAAAAACCCAGACCTTCTGTTCTGCATAATTTTTTCTGAACCTGACCTTTATAATTTTCCCTTCCAATAGATTAGCCATTTTATTTCCCTTTTCAAAATCCTTTCTGACTCCTTGCCCCAAATGTTTTTTGAGGGGTCACGATTCTCTCCCTTTTGAAAAGGGGGATGAAGGGAGATTTCTCATCACCATCTCCTTATCTCACGTGACACTCTCGTACATACTTTAACATAATCCTCCTGATTGTTTCAAATTCTTCGTCGGAATAGGTATGATAGGAAAAACTCTTGGGGTCAACTACTTTGGATGGGATAAACCTCTGTAGATAATGCAACTTTGCATCTTTTATCAACCCGCCTATCTTTTCAAAATCATCTATCCTCAACAACTCTTTTACAACAGTAGTTTTAAATTCGTATTCAACACCTGAATTTTTTATCAGAGAAATGGATTCTTCTATATCTGCCATATTTGTTTTCACACCTGAAACAAGTTCATATTTCTCAGCAGGTCCTTTTACGTCCATCGCCAGGTAATCTACAACCTTCTGTTCAATCGCTTTTCTGATTATGTCAGGAAAGGTTCCGTTGGTATCAATCTTTACAAGATAACCAATGTTTTTAAGGGTTTTTGCAAAAGAGAGAAGACCTTCTCCTTCAATACAAGGTTCTCCTCCTGTAATGACAACCCCCTCCAGGTACTTTTTCCTTTTTTCCAGAAATGCCATTATTTCGCCGGCGTCAAGCGGAGGTAGAAATTTCTCGGGTAGAACAAGTTCAGGATTATGACAGAAAGGACAGCGAAGATTACATCCCTGTACAAAAACTATGCAGCTTAACCTTCCAGGAAAATCAATCAGGGAGGTTTTTTTGAGACCGCCTATTTTCATTTCAAGGTGTACGTTTTCCTCATCTTAAACTCTTCTACCTTACCCTTGTTCCACTGTTTTACAGGCCTCAAATATCCTACAACTCTTGAATAAACCTCAGTTTCTCTGTTGCACCTATCGCATTTGTGTACCTCGCCTTTGATGTAGCCGTGTTCGGGACACACGGAAAAGGTCGGCGTAATGGTAAAATACGGAAGCCTAAATTTTTCACAGATAACCCTTACGAGTTTCTTTACACCTTCCGTATCATCCACCTTTTCTCCTGCAAACAGATGCACGACAGTACCCCCTGTATACAGGTTCTGCAATTCATCTTGCAGTTCAAGGGATTCAAAAACGTCGTCTGTATAATTGACAGGTAGTTGAGAAGAATTGGTATAAAATGGTTCCGCTCCTTTTTGATATTCTTCTTCGTTTGCGCATATTATATCCGGATATTTAGTTTTGTCCACTTTCGCCAGACGGTAACTTGTTCCCTCTGCAGGGGTAGCTTCAAGATTATAGTTATTCCCTGTCTCTTCTTGAAATTTTACCAAACGCTCGCGCATAAATTTCATAACCTTCACGCTGAACTGCAGTCCTTCTTCCGTGCCAATATTTTTGCCCAGAAGATTCAAACAAGCCTCGTTCATTCCGATAAGTCCTATTGTTGCAAAGTGGTTTGTCCAGTATCTGCCAAATCGCTCTTTTACATTTCTCAAATAGAAAGCGGAGTAAGGGTACAGACCTTCATCTGTTAACTTCTCTATAACTTTTCTTTTAATCTCCAGAGATTCCTTTGCCATGTACATCAATTCGTCCAAACGGGTAAAAAACTCATTTTCAGAGTTTGCAAGATATCCTATCCTTGGCATATTGATTGTCACAACCCCGATACTGCCGGTTAATGGATTAGCACCAAATAAGCCGCCGCCTCTTTTTCTCAGTTCTGTGGTGTCCAGACGAAGCCTGCAACACATACTCCTGACATCGTCTGGCTTCATCTCGGAGTTGATGAAGTTGCTGAAATAAGGGATGCCGTATTTTGCGGTAACCTGCCACAAAAGGTCTAAATTATTGTTATCCCAGTTAAAATCTTTTGTTATGTTATAGGTCGGGATAGGAAAGGTAAAAACCCTTCCTTTTGCATCACCCTCAAGCATCACCTCAAGGAACGCCCTGTTGAGCATGTCCATCTCATTCTGGAACTCCTTGTAGGTTGTATCTTGCACTTTACCGTTGATAATCACCGGCTGATCCCTGTATATGGAAGGTACCGTTAAGTCCAGCGTCAGATTCGTGAAAGGGGTATTGCCAGTTATAAAAACCTGCCCGTTCCTTCTGGCTATCACCGTTTCATTTTCCGTGTTGACACTCCAGATCACACCTTTGTATTTAAGAGGCTTTATCTCCTGTATATAGTCATGTTTGGTTTCAGAAAGGGTTATGACATACTGAAGTTTTTTTGATATGCCGGCCGCTTTCCGTTCCTTTACGTTAAAATTGTATCCTGCCAGGACCGCTATAGCCGTAAGTCCGTCAAGCGTTTCTTTATCGGTCACCGTAATCTTTCTCCTGAATTTCTCTTCCAAGTTGTCTCCTTTTATGTACGTATCCAGGAATAATTTTGCCTGTCTTTTGCTAAGATTGAAAAGGAAAGAGGGCAATTTTTTCGTTTTTGAATCCAGCAGTTTATGCACGGTCTTGCTGGATGTCGGCGAAAGTCTTATGTGCGTGCAGGTACCCAGAGACGTATGGATTCTCGTGGTATATTCCAGTTCCTGTGTTTCAAGAAGGTCTATTATCTCCTCATAATTCTCCGGATGAGCAGTCTGTGACTGATATATACCCACTCTGTAACTTCCGTCTTTCTCTATAGTGCCTTCTGACAGAGCCCATGCAAGCAGTTTTATCTGCCGGTCATCAATTTCAAACTCTGGATTTACGTTCTCCCCTTTCACGGGCACGGACAGATGGGACATAAATTCTATCGTTTCCTCAATTGGTTCCAGTTTATACCTGTCCGTGTTGAAAACCTTCCGGACTATCCGGTGTCTCGGGGAAACCAACTGGTCCTGACTTCTGTTTTTCAGGTTGTACATCACTCCTTCATACTCCCTTGCAAAGATATGATTCACGCACTTTTTCTCAATCGTTCCTTCTTCAAGATTGAACGTATATATCTCATCTCCCTTTTTAACGCCGGTATATCCCTTCCATCCGTCAGGGGTTAAAATCTCCGTATCTGCCGAAAGACATTGAAAACCGACCCGGGTTGGGACGTTGATGTTAAAAAGAAATTCCTGCAGAGCCTGCTTCACCTCTTTGTAACGGAGGTTGTCGTGTCTGATAAATGGCGCCAACAACGTGTCAAAATTTGAGTTATGCACAGTTATATTGTTAATCAAGAAATGCTGATTTTGCGTAGTTATATCATAAACATATTCATTCTGATATTTTGCATTCACAATCTTAACTACCTTTGAAGAAAAAACCGGGGAATCTTTCTTTTTGGCAGAAACCCCTGCGAGTTTTAAAGAATGGTGTAAAAAAGAACGGTTTTCTTCAGTTAAACGAAACCTTATTACATAATTGTCTTTGTAATTCTCCTTCATATTCTTGTAAGAGGAATGCCGCACGGTAGAACTTATTCCGAGAAGAGACAACAACTGCTTTAACTGCATAAGTAGGGTATAACCTGTAGAATGAATCGTGACAATATTGTTTCTGTCTACATCCCCATCTCCGTCTATTAATCCGCTGAGCAAGGCTCCTATACTACTTTTAGATAGGTCAAAGATAAAACCTGGCAGATTTTTTCTATAAGATTTTTCCTGCAGGCGGAGATAATTTCTTATGAACCTTCCTATCCTTGTAGTGTCAAAAACAGTATTAAAATCTCCCTGATTGTGGTATGGAATTTTCAGTTTTTGTATAATCTCCTCTACCTTTTGCCGCTCAGGCCTGTTTTTGCTTTGGGATACTATTGCATATTCTCTTGTTTGGTGGCCCCAACAACCTTCCGCAATCATAAAACCTATCAAATAGGCAAATTCTTCATTCAATTCTATCTCTTCAGTCAACGGAACGCTTACATCCGAAGACAAGAGTTCATTCCCTATCTGCAGTTCATCTGCCCTTACCATTTTTTCATCAGCAAGGAGCATCGGATGTGACTTTGTAACTCTCAGAACATTCCCATCTTCCGTTTCTATAATTAGCAGTTTATCGTCTTCTCTTTGAGCCTTATGCCTTGAAACAGCTTTTAAAGGAACAAAACCTTTCTCAGACAAAACCTCTATCTTATCATATTGAAAAAGAATAGGTTCTGTCGGCATTCGGCTGTCTATGTATTTTCTTTCATCCGCGTCATCCATCAGATATCTTCTATAAACCCCTTCGGTATAAATAACTTCTGAGCCGTTAAATCCTGAAAGATGGTGTTTATAGTCATCAAACAACATCTCCATTGTTATACTTTCTATACGCCCGTTTCTTCTTATCGTTATAGGTGTTTGCGCATCAAAAGAAAAGGCCTGAGCACCAGCGGCTTCCCCCTGCAAGGTATAGAAGAAATTTACTATTTGTCCGAGTGCAGTTCTGAAATGCTTGGCCGGTTTGCTTTCAACCTTGCCCGTTGCTCCACGGAAGCCCATGGTCAGGAGGTCCTGCAGGTCCCAGCCTACACAATAGACAGAAAGACATCCGAGGTCATGGATGTGCAGATCTCCATTTATATATGCGGTGCGCACCTCGGCCGGATATATACTGTTCAACCAGTAGGTCTTTGTTACCTCCGAAGAGACATAGTTATTAAGACCTTGAAGGGAAAAACTCATATTGCTATTTTCGTTAACACGCCAGTCTTCCTTTGTAAGATACTGGTTTACAAGGTCAAGATTAGCCTTTGTTGTTATCTCCCTTAACCTGGCATGCTGGTCCCGGTAAATAATATATGCCTTGGCGGTCTTTTTATATGGCGACGATATCAGAACCTCCTCAACAATGTCCTGTATCTCTTCAACCGAAGGGGTCTTATCTCCTATAATATCAATAGCAAGGTCCAGTACCCTCAACGTAAGTTTTTTAGCAATTTCCAGTTCAAATTCACCTGTGGCCTGTCCTGCCTTGTATATGGCTTCAGTTATCTTCTGTGCTTCAAACCTAACGATTTCGCCATTTCTCTTCTTTATCCTGTCAAACATATTTCACCCCATTATTCCGAATTCTCCCGTGTCTTTCTTTGACACCTAGCGAACTGGATTTACTTTTGTAACACCTACAAAGTTTTATCTGTTACTTTCCACCCGTGTTTTTTACGCTGTCAAGTTTCTTTTTCTATTATATAACAAGTTAAATGAATTCAAAAAATTTTCTGTTAAATATTTCTCTTTGGAAAAGAATGCAGTAAAATTAAGAAAAACGGAGGTAGAGAATAAATACGAATACGAAACTGAAAAAGATAACAGGTATCCTTGAAAACAAAAAGGCAGAGGATTTACAGATACTCTACGTCGGCAGACAGACATGGATTACCGACTATTTTGTCATTGTTTCAGGGAACTCTCTAATCCACACAAAAGCACTGGCTGATTCACTTCTTGAGGAGTTCCAAGAGGCACCTGTTTCCGTTGACGGTCTCAAAACAGGCAAATGGATATTACTTGACTACATGGAAATAATAGTTCATATCTTCCTGTCCGAAACGAGAGCGTACTACAATCTTGAGAAATTATGGGCAGATGTGAACAGTCAGTAAATAGTTCTGAAATTACGGATTAGAAGCATTGATTTTTTCTATTACTCTGTTCAGCGCCTCTGCAAGAGACTTGAAAAAATCCTTCTTTCTGAGTTTCACAGGATATACCTTTTTACCTTCTGCCATTTCATTAAGTGTCTTTTCAATCCTGTAAACCGGACCCCCAGGGGTCAAGAGGAACCGTGCCTATATAAGAACCTTGCCACCCTTTTTAAATACCGTCTTGTCAACACAATGGTCATAAGGTATAATAAGTACAAGATGAAATTGAACAGGAAGATATTCAGAGAATATGATATACGGGCGGTATATGAAGAGGACCTGAAGGGCGACCTACCCTACTATCTGGGGAAGGGTTTTGGAACCTTTGTTAAACGCTCGGGGAGGAAAAACGTTTGCATTGGTGGAGATAACAGGTCCACCACTCCTGAAATAAAAGACAAACTCATCAAGGGCATTCTGAAAACAGGCTGTGAAGTAACGGATACAGAAATAGTCCCCACCCCTGTTCTATATTTCGCCTTGCACAACTACGGTTTTGACGCCGGACTAATGGTTACTGCAAGCCATAATCCTCCCGAATTCAACGGTGTCAAGATGGTTGTCGGAAATAAAAGCCTTTATGGCAAAGATATACAAAACCTGGCTGACATAATAGAAAAAGAGGACTTTGAAACAGGAAAAGGACAGTATCTCAAGAAAAACGTAACTCCAGACTATTTAAGGTTTATGCTCGGACAATTTAAATTCAAAAAAAAACTAAAGGTTGCCATTGATACGGGAAATGGAACGCTCGGACCCACAATTGTTCCTCTTTTTGAAAAACTGGGTATTGACTTTATCCCTCTCTATACTGACAGTGATCCAACCTTTCCAAACCACCTTCCGGATCCTGTTGTACCAGAAAACCTGAAAGATCTGATGAAAACAGTTATTGATAATAAACTTGATATAGGACTGGGTTATGACGGTGACGGAGACCGTCTGGGGGTAATTGATGAAAAAGGCAGTATAATGTGGGGAGACATGCTGTTAATCATATATGCCCATGAAATTCTGCAAAAATCTCCTGGAGCAAAGGTTGTCTTTGATGTAAAATGCAGTCGGGCGCTTGAAGAAGAGATTGAAAAATCCGGAGGAATACCCATAATGTGGAAGACCGGGCACTCCCTTATAGAGGATAAGATGCACCAGGAAAATGCCCCGCTGGGCGGTGAACTTTCAGGACACCTGTATTTTGCGGATAACTACTACGGTTTTGACGATGCAGTTTATGCATCCCTCAGGTTGTTGCAGATACTGGACAGCACCGGTAAAAAGACATCGTCTCTACTTGAGGGGGTCAAAAGATACCATTCAACGCCGGAGATAAGGATAGAGGTTCCTGATGAAAAGAAGTTTGCCATAGTTGAAGATTTAAAGAATCTGTTTACAGGCAAAAACAACAGGATTTCTGACATTGACGGTGTCAAGGTTTTCTTCCCTGACGGATGGGCTCTTGTCCGTGCGTCAAACACCCAGCCTGCTCTTGTTGTAAGGGTGGAAGCAGAAGACTCAGATTCATTAAAAAAGATAAGAGAAATGTTTCTTGCAACGATTGACAGATTTTTATAATTTAGAATTAAATGGACTCTCAAAAAAGGAGAAAAAAATGCGAAAAATTTTAGTTCTTTTCATCAGTCTGCTTTTTTTGTTTTCTGCCTGTACAAAAGCGAGAGCAACCGAAGCTCCCGATTTTACGCTTAAAGACACTGAAGGAAAAACAATCCATCTCGCCAACTACAGGGGAAAGGCAGTCATACTCAATTTCTGGGCCACATGGTGCCCTCCCTGCCTAGTTGAAATCCCTGACTTCGTCAGGTTTTACAACAACTCTCGGAAAAAAGGTATTGAGATAATCGGAATTGCCGTCAGCAGCAATCCGCAGGAGATAAAAAAATTTATCAAAGAATATAAGATAACATATCCTGTATGTGTTAGTGACAGAAAAATAGAGTTGCTTTACGGAGGAATAAGAGCCGTTCCCACAACTTTTATTATAGACAGAAAAGGCAATATACACAGTAAGAGATTGGGTGCAATCTCTGAAGCAGAACTTCAAAAACTTCTGGAAGGGGTCCTATGAAAAGGGAGGAAATTATAACCCTCCTCATACAGAAAGAAGGTCTGCAAAGAGAACAGATTGAAATAGTTGTAAAAGAGAAGGAAAAGACAGGGGCACCATTCGGTTATCTTTTGATTAAATTCGGCCTGCTCGGTGCAGAGAGGTGGTATAACTTTGTCCTGAAAAACCTGAAGATAAGCCCTGTAAACATTCCTGCCATAGATATTGAAAAAGACGTTTTCAATTCCCTTCCTGAATTCACCTGCAGGAAGTACCGAACTATCCCTGTATATAAAGGCGGAAACAGGATTATATGTGGTATGGTTGACCCTACAGACGAGGATGTAATAAAAGACCTTGAAAAAATAGCAGGAAAAGAAATAGAACCGCGCCTTTCAAAAGACCTTGATATAAAAACCGCTCTTGATAGATATCTTGCTCAAGGCAGTTTGAATATAATATCCCCTGTAGAAAAGGCCATTCAGACAGGAAAGGTTTTCAAGCCATCTGACCTAAAAGAGATAAACGATTCTTCTGCTGTACTGGCAGTGGAGGACATCATTACAAAAGCCATAGAACTGAAAGCAACGGACATCCATATTGAAATAGAAGAGGAGGGACTGAAACTACGGTACAGGATAAACGGCCTCCTTTACGAATTTCCCCCGCCTCCTTTAGAACTTTATCCGGCAATCGTCTCACATATAAAGGTTCTCTCAATGCTTGACATTGCGGAAAAAAGAATCCCCCAGGACGGCTATTTCAAAATTAAACTCACAGGAAGAGATGTTGACCTGCGCGTTTCTACCTTCCCCACTATTTTTGGCGAAATGGTGGCAATGCGTGTTCTTGATAAAAAAAATATTATTTCAGGTTTAGAGCATCTGGGGTTTCTACCGCAGACACTTCACAGGTGGAGAATGCTTCTTGAAGAACCATACGGGCTTATACTCGTTACCGGCCCCACCGGGAGTGGAAAAACGACAACCCTCTATTCCTCGCTTACCGAACTGGACAGTACACATAAAAAAATTTTGACGGTGGAGGACCCTGTTGAATATCATCTCAAAAATGTTAACCAGACGCAAATAAATCCCAAAGCCGGACTGACTTTTGCAGTCGCATTGAGGTCTATCCTTAGGCAGGACCCCGACGTGATAATGGTCGGAGAAATCAGGGATATTGAAACTGCAGAAATCAGTTTTCGTGCCGCACAAACAGGTCAACTTGTATTCTCTACCCTGCATACAAACACTGCCCCCGGGGCGGTCATAAGGCTGATAGATATGGGCGTTGAACCTTATCTGATAGCCTCTTCATTGATAGGGGTTCTCAACCAGCGTCTCGTAAGAAACATATGCTTCAACTGCAGGGAGCAATATACTCCTGTAAAAGAGGAAATGCAGCAGGTCGGTATATCTCAAGAGAGCAAAGAGATAAATTTTTATCGGGGCAAGGGATGTCACATCTGCAACGGAACCGGTTTTGGCGGAAGAATCGGCATCTTTGAACTTATGATACTTAATGAGGACATACGAAGGGCTATAATGGTCAACCCTGAGGTCAGTCATATAAATGAACTGGCAAGAAAATCAGGGATGAAGACCCTGCGTGAAGACGGTATCACCAAAATCATAGAAGGTAAAACGACCATATCCGAAGTTTTGTATTCCACGAAAAAGG
>DYKC01000018.1:0-1175 GCA_020722825.1 Vermiphilus sp. | reverse complement strand
AAGTATACAACCACCTGTGCAACAATGTATTCGGGAAAGGATATTCCACAGTTATCCTTGATGAAATTCTGAAAACAGGAGAAAAACTTTAGGTTTTGCCTCTGATGATACGCACTCAAAAAAAGACCTTCCCACGGGATTCTTAATGGTTAAATCCTCATCCCGGGGAAAAGAATCCTTGCTTAAATCAATAAGAGACGGTTATTTTTACTCCTCAACAGGCGTTTGAATCAGAGACCTGCGGATAGAAAAACGGACAGAGATAACAGAAAGGCATGGATTAACCCTATTCTTTTTTAATGAATACCCGGTTCCACACCCTGAGAGTAGAACCACCCAATAACCTTACCGCTATCTCTTCGGGAAGCGTCACAAGGTTCCTCTCTGGCATTTCCGGAGTCACTGGTCCCTCATAACCTATTTCAGCAAGCACCTCTAAAAAAGATTGCAGGTTAACAACCCCTGTTTCTCCCGGCAAATACCTACCTTCTGATTTTTCAGGTGAGACATCACCAATCCAGGTATAAACAATCCTATCGCTGGTTATCTCTTTCAATCTCTCCATATTTCCGCCTGATAGATACCAGTGCCTTGCATTAAGAACAATCCCTGCATTAC
The DNA here is from genome assembly GCA_020722825.1 of Vermiphilus sp. Lineage (GTDB taxonomy): Bacteria > Ratteibacteria > UBA8468 > B48-G9 > JAFGKM01 > JAFGKM01. The sequence goes on along the minus strand of DYKC01000018.1, from coordinate 557 downwards.
CAGATTTTACAGTTTTAAGCAACTCAGCCGCCTGCCCTGGATAATCTATGTTTTGCAACTCCCCGGGATTATAGGCAAAGTCTATTCCTATTCTGCATCCGTATCTCCCCAGTATATCTGCAATAGGATTCAGCCTCTCTGCATAAAAATTGAATTTTCCACTGTCCGTTTCAAAAACTGTACGGACGCGAAAGGCAGAAATTTCTTTTGCTGCCCGCGCATACCTTTCAAGTTTTTCAAAATTTCCGCTGTAAATCTTCTCTTCCGCATCAAGAGAAAAAGGTAGGTCCCAAGCGCCTGTCTTCATATTAAAAGAGTCCAGCATTCCCCTGATATAGTCAAAGGAATGCTGTTCTGAAAGCATTGTCACTTCTTCAATGTTGATATCAATGCCTTCAAAACCTCCGACAGTTGCAAGCCTCAGTTTTTCTCTAAAACCTGTATCCTTGCTCAATATTCCCAGAGGCATATTTCTGAACATATCAATCCTTTCGTTGTCTTACGGAAATTTAAAAACAATTTCTGTTGCCTTACTCTATTATAATATATACTCTACC
>DYKC01000017.1 GCA_020722825.1 Vermiphilus sp. | reverse complement strand
GGGGGAGTCGGGCGGCCGCGTATTTTCACTTATGAAAATATGAGGAAAGTCCGGACTCTTGCAGGGAGGATGGCTCCTAACAGGAGCAGTCCGCAAGGGCTGGAAAGTGCCACAGAAATCATACTGCCCTCCGAAGCCGTATCGTTGTTGCTGTTGGTGCGGCAGTACTCAAAGATACGCCTGGCGCAGGAGGGTAAAGGTGAAATGGCGAGGTAAGAGCTCACCGTCCAGCAGGTAACTGCCGGAACATGGCAAACCCCATCCGGAGCAAGGTCAAGCAGAACCTATAGGTCCCTGCCCTTTCAGGTTCGGGTTGACCGCGTGAGTCCGAGGGCAACTTCGGACCAAGATAAATGGCTGCTTAAACAGTTCCACTGTAAACAGAATCCGGCTTACGAACTCCCCCTTTAATACTGTGGTTAGCATTTAAGGAGGAAAAATTGGATAAAAAATGGATTGAAAATGGGATTGAGAATCTTTCTGAAGAATTCGGAGAAAAAAAGGTAAGGGAAGCAATTGAGTCAATAAAAAGGTTTGAGGTTGAGATTCCGTCCTGGGCACTCGGTCCTTTCGGGGCAGGGAGATTTGGTGACTACACCCCACCGGGATATGCCAGAAACATTCACCAGAAGATTGCAGACGCTGCGTTCATCAACAAACTTACAGGCGCCACCCCGAAGATAGCCACTCATATACTGTGGGATTTTTCAAAAGACGGCATTGAAGGAGACTATGATTCCGCCATAAAGGTACATGACGAATGTAAAGCAAAAGGATTATCACTTGGTGCCGTTAACCCCACATATTTTCTTAAAGGCTCTGAAACAGGAAGTTTTACCTCACCAGTCAAGGAAATAAGAAAAAGGTATATTGAACAGACCATACTCGCTGGGAAAATAGCAAAGGACCTCGGCAACGGGATATTGACTTTGTGGTTCCCTGATGGCTCTCTTTATCCCGGACAGATAGACCTGAGAGAGACCTATATCAGAATGAAAGAATCTCTTCTTGAAGCCTATAAATCAATCCCTGCTGAGGTACAAATACTCATAGAATACAAGGTGTTTGAGCCGGGAACATACAGTACCACCATACCTGACTGGGGAACATCCTATGTTCTCGCAAGATCTCTGGGAAAGAATGCAGGGGTACTCATAGACCTCGGACACCACCATCACGGCACAAACATAGAACAGATAGTTGCAGTGCTTATAGCAGAAAATATGCAGTGCGGTTTTCACTTCAACACGAGATATTCTGCGGATGATGACCATGCTGTTGAGCCAAATCAGGAAATGGGGAGGATATTCTATGAACTTGTCAGGGGGGACGTTGTCGTAAACAAACAGGGGAAAAACTGGACGTATATGATAGACCAGGCAAGTGGAAGAGAAAACAGGATACACGCTCTCCTCCATTCAGTGGACTCTTTACAGTTATCTCTTGCCAAGGCCATTCTTGCAGATACTAAAAAAATGGATGAATACCGCAAGAAAGACGAAATAATGCTCGCCAACAGGATATCCAATGATGCCTTTATCAATGCAGACGTAAGACCAATTGTTGCACAGGCAAGAAAAGAAAAAGACCTTCCTCTAAACCCGATTGCAGATTACATCAAAAGCGGCTACCAGCAAAAAATACAAAACAGATAGATATATTGAGTAGACATTTTTTCTCTCTTAATCCCACTTTCCTCCTGAGAAAAAAATAAACTTGACAAGAATTTTTTATGGGTGTTTAATATAGAGGAAAGGAACAAAATGGTATATTTTGGGGAATTCAGGGGAAAGACTGATAAACAGGGCAGAATCGTTATTCCTGCAAAATTGCGGAGTCTGATTTCGTCCAGAAATAAAAGTTCTGTTTATATTATCAAAGGGTTAGAAAACTGCCTTTTTATTTTTTCTGAAAAGGAATGGAAGATCCAGAGTGCAAAACTCAAAGAACTACCTTTCACAAGAGGAAATCCGCGAACCTTCACACGTCTTTTTTTCTCAGGGGCATTCCAGTCAAATATGGATAAACAGGGAAGGGTTCTCATCCCTGCAGGCCTTCTTAAATACGCGGGAATAGACGAAAATGTAGTCATAATAGGAGCAGGAACAAGAATTGAGTTGTGGGATGAAAATCGGTGGATAAAATACTATACGGATTCATTAAAAACATATGAGGAGATATCAGAAAAATTGATGGAGTTGTAATGGGACACTATCCTGTAATGAGGGAGGATGTGCTCAAATATCTGAATATCAAGGAAGGTGGTGTCTATGTTGATGCAACGTGCGGACATGGGGGACACAGCCTGTGCATACTGGAAAAAGAAAGGAATATTATTCTCTATGGACTGGATAAGGATATAGATGCCATTAAAGATGTTACAAATAAACTTTCCGGCTTTAAAAATTTCAGGCCGATCCATTCAGGTTATGAGAAACTTGACAGTGTACTGAAACAGGAAGGGATTGAAACTGTGGACGGAATCCTTATGGACCTCGGCTTTTCAAGCAACCAGATAGAAGACGCAAAACGGGGTTTCAGTTTTCAGTTAGAGGGACCGCTGGATATGAGATATGACAGAAACTCCTGTCTAACTGCGGGAGAGATAATAAACAGGTGGAACCGAAATGACCTTGTCTATCTGTTTGAAAAATACGGAGAGATAAAAAAGGCGAGAAGGTTTGTCTCCGCACTTATTGAAAGACGGAAAAAAAAAGAGTTCAGGACAACAACTGAACTGTCAGATTTCATAGTGAAATACTTCAGGTATAGGGGAAAAATCCACCCCGCCACGAAATTTTTTATGGCCTTAAGGATGGCAGTAAACGATGAAGTGGAAACAATAAAAATGGGTCTAAATAAAGCCGTAGATGCACTTAAAAGTGGGGGACGGCTTGTTGTAATTTCTTTTCACTCTATTGAAGATAGAATTGTAAAACATTTTTTCAGGGGAAACGAACAACTGACCGTTTTGACAAAAAAACCCGTAACTGCTGGCAAAGAAGAACTCTTGAAAAATCCTGAGAGCAGAAGTGCAAAGATGCGGGTATGCGAGAAATTATGAAGAAACGCGGGTGGTCACTATCACCTCTTGGAGTGTTTTTAATCATACTGTGGGTCTTTTTATGTTTTTACGTATTCCTCTACTGCAAACTCGTGGCGATAGGTTATAAAATGGAGATGGCTAAAAAACAATATGACGAACTGACAATGCTGAACAGAAACTACAAGGCCAAAATTTTAAGTTTCTCGTCACCCGAAAATCTTTTAAAAATGGCAAAGTCATCAGGCATAAACTTAATCAATCCATCTAAATGGTGTTATATTGACATAAGAGAGGATAAAGTAGGAGCGAAATTTAATGAAACCGCCGAAGCCGGAACGGAATAAAAACTCTTTTGAAGTAAGAATGGCAGGAACAAGGATTATTTTTACAACCTTGTTTCTTATAGTACTCTGTTACCTGCTTAAGATTCAGGTCTTCAGTCATGCAGGTGAAACTGAGAGAACATATGAAAAAATAAAGGTCCCTGTCCCAAGAGGGACCGTTTATGACAGGAACGGGGTAATCCTGGCGATGAGCGTTCCTTTCTACTCGCTTTATCTGGATTCATGGGAAATCAAACACGCGGAAAAGAGAGAACCTGCCTACACAGAAAGACTGAAAAAAGAACTCATCTCCATTCTTGACGTTAAGCCCTCAGAGATTGAAGAAAAAATCAACCAGAAATATCCGCTTATTAAAAAAGAGTTATCTCTGAAAGAGTATACCGAATTAAAGTCAGCAAATTTGCCCGGAACAGTTTTCCAACCCGGGTATAAACGTGTTTATCCAAACGATACACTTGCCTGTCACATAATAGGATTTGCAGACACAGACGGTTACGGACTGGAAGGCGTAGAACTTTACTACAACGGACTTCTCCAGGGAAAAGAAGGTACATCTCTTGTTTTAAAAGATGGTTCCGGTGAACTCATCCACTCCATAGAAAAAAGTTTAGAACCTCCGGAACCGGGTAAGGACATCTACCTTACAATAGACCTGGGACTTCAATTCATAGTTGAGGAAGAACTGAAAACTGCCTACAGCAGGTATAAGGCTTCAAGCGTTTCAGCGATTATCATGGACTATGAAACAGGAGAAATTCTAGCTCTGGCAAACCTGCCCAATTATAATCCGAACTTTCCTGAACGCTTCAGTGCTTCGGAGAGAAGAAACAGAGCTATTACCGACCTTTTTGAACCGGGCTCCACCTTCAAGATAGTGACTACAGCCGCTGCAATTGAAGAAAACGTTCTCTCTCCGACAGATATAATATACTGTGAAAGAGGAAAATGGCTGGTCAGGAATCATTACTTGAGAGATGTCCATCCTTATGAAAAACTCACCGTAAGTGAGGTTATTGAAAAATCCAGCAATATTGGCACGGTCAAGATAGCAATGAAACTTGGGGAAGAAAAGTTACATAACTATTGTGTTCGTTTTGGTTTCGGCACAACTACAGGGATTGACCTGCCAGGTGAGATTAACGGCATATTGAGGGATCTTAACAACTGGTCGGATTACTCAATAACGGCAGTGCCTATAGGACAGGAAGTGGGAATTAATGCTTTACAGAGCATACGGGCTATGGCTGTAATTGCCAATGGAGGATACCTTGTTAATCCTCACATTTTAAGAAGTGTCCAGAATGAGCCTGAAAAAATACCGATAAGCAGAAACAATCACAGACAGAAAATCCTTTCAAAAGAGACCTGTGAAATCCTTAAGAGTATCCTTGAAAAAGCCGCCTCTCCTTCAGGTACAGCCCCTCTTGCCAGCATCCCTGGATACAGCATATCAGGAAAGACAGGCACGGCTCAGAAAATTATTGACGGCAGGTATTCAAAAAGTAAATACCTTGCTTCATTTATAGGCTTCATTAACAACCCTGAAGCAAAACTGGTTATCCTTGTAATGGTTGATGAGCCAAAACCGATTTACTATGGTGGGCTTGTAGCCGCACCCGTATTTAGAAATATTCTCTGGCATACACTGCAGTGTAAAAATATTCCACCTTCTGAAAAAACAGTAGACCACAGGATGGTTATGAGAACAACAGAATGAAGACCAAAGAACTGATTAAATGCATTGACTTCAAAAAAGTTTACAACCTAAACAATCTTGAAGTGGAAGGGATTGCATATGACTCCCGCAAGATAAAAGAAAATTTTATATTCGTTGCGCTGAAGGGAACTTCAGCAGATGGACACCAGTTTATAAACGATGCCGTATCACGGGGTGCAAAGACAATAGTTGCGGGGAAAAAAAGCACCTTACTGCCTTCAGACGTGGGCGAAATTATAGTTGAAGATACCAGACAGGCACTTCATACACTGGCATCTGTTTTTTACGGTGAACCAACAAAAAAAATAAGGGTTGCCGGTATTACAGGAACAAACGGTAAAACCACAACCGCCTTTATCCTGAAGCAGATTCTTGAATCAGCAGGTAGCAAATGTGGGCTCATAGGAACAATCTCCTACCAGATAGGAGAAAGGGTCATCAGTTCTGTAAATACAACTCCTGAATCACTGGACCTGCAAAAACTGTTTAATGATATGCTTGAAGAAAAATGCAGATGGGCAGTTATGGAGGTTTCTTCACACGGTATAGCACAGGGTAGAATTTCAAAAATCCACTTTGACACTGCAATTTTTACGAACATAGCATCCCATGAGCATCTTGATTATCATAAGAATTTTAAAGGCTACCTTGGGGCAAAACTGAAGTTTTTCAGCCACTACCTCCCAGAAAGCGAAAAAGACAACAAAACAGGCATAATAAATTCAGATGACGCCTACTCAGGATATTTTATAAAATTGCTGAGAAAGAACTCAATAAACTGCGTTACCTTTGGAAGAACAGGCAAAGACGTAAAACTTATTGACTACAGTATACAGAAAGACGGCAACAGAATAACAGTAGAAATTGAAGGAAAAAAAGAAGATTTTTTCACCAGGCTAAGGGGACTTGGCAACGTTTACAACACTCTTGCCGGGATTGCATTTGCGAGGACACACAATATATCCACAGATATTGTAAAAGGGGCTCTACAAAAAATCACTTCTGTGCCGGGCAGGTTTGAATCCGTAGATGAGGGACAGCCGTTTGAGGTCATAGTTGACTACGCCCATACACATCATGCACTACAAAATCTGTTAAAATCAGTAAAGGAACTCAAGCCCAGACGCATCATACTGGTCTTCGGATGCGGCGGAGACAGAGACAAGAGTAAACGTCCCCTGATGGGTAGAGTATCGGTTAAAATGGCAGATATAGTGTTTATCACATCGGACAATCCGCGTTCTGAAAACCCGGAAGATATTATAAATGATATAGAAAAAGGCATCCCTTTTTACCTCAGGAAAAAGTACGTAGCCATACCTGACAGGAAAAGAGCGATTAAAGAAGCAATTTCCCTTGCCCGGGAAGGAGACTGTGTTGTCATAGCCGGTAAAGGGCATGAAACGTTCCAGATACTTAAAAATATCACCATACCATTTGACGACAGGGATGAGACAAGGAAAGCAATACGTCTTAAAACTCTATAAGATGGAACCGTTAAAACTATACGAAATAGCAAAGTGGTGCAAAGGAACCAGTGAGGATACGAAACTCCTCAATCTCAAATGCACGGGAATTTCCATAGATACGAGAACACTAAAAAAAGGAGAGGTTTTTATAGCAATAAGAGGAGAAACCTTTGACGGCCATAACTTCCTGGATGAAGCAGTTAGAAAAGGAGCTGTTGCAGTTATATCATCTTTAAAAAATACGCCTGTAAACAGAAAAAGTATAATTGTAGAAAACACACAGAAAGCCCTTGGAGATATAGCCAGAGAGTATAGAAAGAAATTTAAGGCTTACGTTATAGGGGTCACAGGCAGTGACGGCAAAACAACCACAAAAGAATTCATAAAAAATATACTTGCTGTAAGATACAGAGTAAAAGGTACGGAAGGTAATCTTAATAATCATCTCGGGCTGCCTCTTTCAATTTTCAACATTGACAAAAAGACAGATTTCTGTGTCCTTGAGATGGGAATGAACAGAAAAGGTGAACTGCATTATCTCGGAGGAATCGCAGGACCGCAGGCAGGGGTGATAACAAACATCGCATCAGCCCACCTCGGATTTTTCAAAAACGCGTATGAACTTGCACAGGCAAAGTTTGAACTTGTTGAAACACTCAGCGAAGAAAAATTCTGCCTGCTCAACTATGATAACAAATTCTTTAACTGTCTCAAAGAAAAGACACGCTCGTTAAAAATTTTGAGTTTCGGGATGAAACGAGGAGCAGACATACGAGGAATTGTAAAGGAAGAGGGGGATGAATTTTTCACCTTCGGTATTGAAGGCACACGGCATATTTTCAAAATAAATTTTTGGAATACCGCCATCATATATCCTGCACTCGCTGCCTTTGCATTCAGCAGAAAATTCAATGTTAATCCTGAAAAAACCTCGGAGGTTTTTGCAGGTATGAAACCCCTCTCTGGAAGAGGGCTTGTTCACAAAACCGGAGATTTTACCGTTATAGATGAAGCATATAACGCTAATCCTAACTCTATGAAAGTCGCTCTCCACAGTTTGAGCAGAAAAAAATTCAAGAGGAAAATAGCGGTTTTAGGAGATATGGCCGAACTCGGCAGATTTTCTTCTCTCCTCCACCGCAATACAGGACTGTACATTAGAAACCTGGACATAGACAGAGTTGTTACCTTCGGGGAAAATAGCAGAATAATATCAGAGGTGTCGGGTAAAAATCACAGGCATTTTAAAGATATAGACAGCCTCAACAAGTATTTATCCGGCATTGCAAGAAAAGGCGATGTATTTCTCGTAAAGGGTTCAAGAGTTATGCAGATGGAACGTATTGTCAAACACCTTTGCAGTTAAGAGGAGATTGAATGCTCTACAAAATCTTATACGGTTTTACGAAATACTGGTTTGGATTCAATGTATTCAGATACGTAACGGTAAGGACTGTTTTTGCCACACTCACATCATTATTCATATTGATAATCTTCGGCTCAAAAGTAATTGCGGGACTGAAACATTTGTGCCATCCCAATATGCTGAATTTCAGACAGGCCAGCAAAGAAAAGACCCCCACAATGGGTGGGCTGCTCATTCTTAGCAGTTTAATCATATCCGTCCTTTTATGGACAGACCTTCAGAACGTTTACATAATTCTTCTCATATTGCTTTCCCTGTGGCTTGCATTTTTCGGTTTCTGGGACGATTATATAAAATTAAGAGACAAAAGTTACAAAGGACTCAGACCGCTGGTAAAGATACTCGGACAACTCGGCGTAGGATTCATCGTCGGATGCATCTTATACTACCATTCGGGATTGAACTTTAATACATCCCTGTACGTGCCTTTCTTCAAAAATGTAATTATACCTCTTGGCGCGTACTATATTCTCTTTGCAACCTTCATAATCGTAGCAACTTCAAATGCGGTGAATCTTACCGACGGTATGGACGGACTTGCAATAGGCTCAGTGCTGATGGTTACTCTTGCATATGGAGCAATATCATATGTGGCGGGCAACGTAAATTTTGCAGGATACCTTAACATCCCCTATATAAAAGGGGCCGAAGAGGTGACAGTCTTTACAGGGGCTCTTGTTGGTTCATCACTCGGTTTCCTGTGGTATAACTGCTACCCTGCCGAAATCTTTATGGGAGATACAGGGGCCCTGATGCTAGGTGGAATAATAGGACTTCTCGCCATAATAGTAAAACAGGAACTCTCCCTCATTATAGTCGGAGGTATTTTTTTCCTTGAGGCAATCTCTGTCATTATACAGGTGGCATCTTTTAAAATCAGAGGCAAAAGGGTCTTCCTTATGACGCCTATACATCATCATTTTGAACTCAGGGGGATACCGGAAGCAAAGGTCATAGTAAGATTCTGGATACTCGGCATAATATTTGCGCTCTTTACACTTGTGACACTGAAAATCCGTTAAAAAAACTCTCCCATTCTCCGCAGTTCCCCCTTTTTCAAATGGGGAGAAGTTTGGGAGTGCTCCCCTTTTTCAAATGGGGAAAAGAAGAAAAATGGATATAAAAAACAAAAAAGTTGTGGTTGTTGGCCTTGGAAAAACAGGTGTTGACACCTCCTTATTTCTTGCAGGCAGAGGTGCCCGTGTATTCGCTACCGAAGATGCAGTAAGCGACAGCATCAACAAAAACGCCCTTCTGTTGAAAGAACGGGGTATAAAGACAGAAGTCGGCGGACACACTGAAAGGTTTCTTGAAGGCGCAGAACTTCTCATCGTCAGTCCCGGCATTCCCGATACATCCTTACCTGTAAAATATGCACTTGCAAAAAAAATTCCCCTCATCAGCGAAATTGAACTGGCTTTTTCTTTTTCAAAAAGTAGAAAAATCATCGCAATCACAGGCACCAACGGAAAGACAACAACCACATCTCTGACAGGCTCTCTCTTTCAAAATGCAGGTCTGTCCTGTGTGGTATGCGGCAATATAGGCAACACCTTCATTGGAGAGGTTGACAAAATCGGTCCGGATACCTGGATAATCCTGGAAGTTAGCAGTTTCCAGATGGAAAAAACAGTAAGCTTCAGACCCTTCATTGGCTGTCTTATGAACATAGCGGAAGACCATTTTGACAGACATCCTTCAATGAAAGAGTACGTTGCGGCAAAGAAGCACCTTTTTGTCAACCAGAAAGGAAATGACCTTGCGGTATTAAACTATGATGATGCTTATTGCAGAGAGATAGCCGGAACAATAAAACATAAGAAGTTCTTTTTCAGTCACGGGGAGATAGGAGAAAAAGGTGTTTACATAAAAGATAACATAATTATTTCCAATATTTCGGGTAGGAGGGAAGAAATAATAGATATATCAGGAACAAAACTGTGGGGCAAAGGAAACAAAGAAAATATAATGGCATCGGTACTGATAGGCCTGCTCTGCAGTATAACTGACAAAAAAGTTATAGAAAAAACTCTGACAGGGTTCCTCCCCCTGCCCCATCGTCTTGAAAAAGTCACTACTATAAACGGGGTTACGTTTATCAACGACTCAAAATCCACAAACCCACACTCGGTAATAAACGCCCTTGAGAGCATAAAAAGGAACAGCAAAGTCATACTTATTATGGGAGGAAAAAACAAGGGGTCATCTTTTTCCAGTATCATCCCGCACCTGAAAAACAGGGTGAAGATGATAATTTTGCTTGGGGAGACAAGAAAGATACTTGAAGATGAATTCAAAAATACAGGGATACCGTATAAAACTGTCAATACTCTGAAAGAAGGTGTAAAAACCGGAATTGATAATGCAAGGGATGGAGATATAGTCCTGTTTTCTCCTGGCTGCTCTTCATTTGATATGTTCAGGGACTACAAGGAGCGAGGAAATGTCTTCAAGGAAGCGGTATGGTCTTTATCTTAGGATATGGCTGCCCGGAGCTGCGCTGATTATTCTGGGCAGTGTTTTCGTTTTGAGTGCAAGTTCAATCTACGGCATTACAATAACAGGCAATCCTGTCTATTACTTTGAAAAACACCTGATATGGCTGGCTCTCGGAGGAATCGGAGTATATCTGCTCAACAAAACGAAAATAAGGCATCTTGAAAAATACAGTTTTCTGCTGTTTGTTTTATCTATCATCATTTTGCCTTTACCAAAATTTTTTGGTAGTCTCAGATGGATTAGACTGGGTCCCCTGAGTTTTCAACCGGCTGAACTGGTAAAATTCACGTTTATTATCTACCTGGCAGACTACCTCAGTAAAAAAAAGACAGAAATAACGAACCTGAAAACACTTATCGTACCTATACTGTTTCTGGCGCTTATCACCGGTATTCTCCAGATGCAGAAAGATATAGGAACCTTCGTAGTAATTTTTTTTACATTCCTCCTGTTGATATTTCTTGGGGGTGCAAAGATAAAACACATAGGGATTTTTACACTTACAGGTATTCTAATTTTCGTGGGATTAATTTTAATGTTCCCTTACAGAATCCAGCGAATCAAGACCTACCTGAATCCCTCGGCTGACATACAGGGCACAGGATACCAGACACTGCAGTCTCTGATTGCGATTGGCTCAGGCGGTATTAAAGGCAAGGGACTGGGTTCAGGAGATAGAAAACTGAAATTTCTTCCTGAGGCACACAAAGACTACATATATGCAGTTGTGGGAGAGGAGATGGGGTTCATAGGAACATCCTGCGTTCTTGCACTGTTCGCACTTATAGTTTTTTCATCCCTTACGATTTCCACGCTCACCTCTGATAACTATATAAAATTTCTTACTGCAGGTATCGGCGGTCTTTTCGGATTTCAGTTTTTGCTGCATGCCAGCGTTGTCTTGAATATCATTCCGGCAAAGGGCACCACCCTTCCCTTCTTCAGTGTAGGGGGTTCTTCATTCCTCATAAATGTCCTTGCACTGGGAGTACTGCTCAACATTGCCAGACAGGTATGTTTTGAAGAATCTCTTGATGACTTTGATGACCTGATAAAAATCTGATTTTTGACGGTCATTTCTTTTAATGTTATTATGATAACCAAATCTTTTTACTATTCATTCGGTGCGGACTATTCTCTCATAATAAAACCGGGAGGTATAGAGTGCTTCAGTCTATCAGAGACATCAGCAACAAAATCAGTGAACAGGATTTCAGGAAACTGGAAAAAATAAAAAATGTCAGTGTGCATCAGTTTATTGCAGAAGCAGTAAGGATTTGCAATCCATCTGAGATATTCATCTGTAGCGACACGCCAGATGAAATAGCCCACATAAAAAACATGGCAATAGTTTCCGGGGAAGAATCAGCAGCCCTTGAAATCCCGGGACACACGTTCCACCTTGATGGAATCAATGACCAAGGGAGAGACAGGGAAGTAACGAAATTCCTCGTCCCACATGGCGAATCATTAAGCCCGAACCTTAACCAGGTTGAAAGAGAAAAGGGACTAAAGGAGATACTGTCACTTTTGAAAAATTCAATGCAGGGCAAAACAATGATTGTCAGGTTTCTCACCCTTGGACCTACCGGTTCCATATTTACAATACCCTGTATGGAATGTACGGATTCCTGGTATGTTGCCCACTCAGTAGACCTTCTCTATAGAAAAGGATATGAAACCTTTGTTGGTCTTAACCATGATTCAATGATATTTAAAACGCTCCATTCCGCGGGAACCCTGGACGAGAATATGGTCAGTGTTAATTATGATAAAAAGAGAATCTACATAGACTATACTACCAATGTAGTTTACAGCGTCAACAATCAGTATGCCGGCAACTCAATAGGGTTCAAAAAACTTGCGCTGAGGCTTGCCATACGGGAAGCCAATAAAAACTCCTGGCTTGCCGAACACTTTATGATCGTTGGAATAAAAGGACCTGGCAACAGAAAAACATACCTTGCCGGAGCGTTCCCGAGCGCCTGTGGTAAAACCTCAACTGCTATGCTATCTGGAGAAACAATTGTTTCAGACGACCTTGCCTATGTAAGGAATATTGACGGAGTGTGCCGTGCTGTGAACGTGGAGTCAGGCATATTCGGAATAATACAGAATATTAACTCCAAAGACGACCCCCTGATATATAAAACCCTTAATGAGCCAGGAGAAATCATCTTTTCCAATGTTCTGGTAAAGGATGCCAGAGTATGGTGGCTCGGCATGGAATGTCCAATCCCAAAAGAAGGCAAGAACTATTCGGGAGACTGGTACGAAGGTAAGACTGATGAAAACGGAGGGATAATTCTTCCCGCCCATAAAAATGCACGTTATACCGTTTCCTTGAAAGCAATCCCAAACTGTGACAGTGAACTTGACAATCCTGCAGGGGTAAAACTGGCAGGTATTATGTACGGGGGACGAGATTATAAGGCATACGTTCCTGTGCAGCAGTCATTCTCCTGGGAGCATGGCATAATATGTTACGGTGCGGCTCTTGAAACTGAGACAACCTTTGCAACAATTGAGACAGAAGGAAAGTATGAAATAAATGTGATGAGCATACAGGACTTCATTTCCATACCCCTGGGAGACTACATTAAGAACTACCTTGCATTCGGGAAAAAACTTGAAGAAAAGCCGGTTGTATTCAGTGTCAACTATTTTCTGAAAGACCTCAAAACAGGAGATTTCTTTAACGACAGACGCGACAAACACATATGGGTAAAATGGATGGAAATGAGGGTACACAAAGATGTCCGGGTGAGAGAAACACCGACCGGTTCAATTCCACTCTATGCAGACCTGCAGAAACTCTTCAAACAGGTTCTGCAAAAAGAGTATAAACTGGAAGACTATATAAAACAATTTACAATCAGGGTACCTGAAAACCTGTTAAAAATGAAAAGGGTGAAGGAATTTTGGAAAAAAGAGGTTGCTGACACTCCATCAGAGGTCTTTGAAATGCTTGAAAAACAGGAAGAACGGCTGATAAAAGCAAAAGAGAAACACGGCGATTACATATCTCCTGAACTCTTCCCTGTATCCGAATAATGGAAAAGAAAAAACCGAAGTGATGATGTAAAAAAACAGGCGAGTTTTCCTCACCTTAAGGTCGTTTGAGATTGTTACCTGTCTGTTGCAGAAAGGTTAATATTGAGTTTGATCCTCATTGTCAGTGGAAGGCTCTGCTGTTTGGGTACTTTCTGTTCAGGACCTGGAGGCACTTGAAAAACTGTCTTGAGTATCAGTTCAACAGTCCCTTCAAAACTTTTAATCTCCCCTCTACCCCTGTCAAAAAGAAACTCACCTTTTGAAGAATTCAAACCTGTAAACTGAATGTCAACATCTCCATCCTTCCGTTTTTCTCTTATTCTCTGATTTGAAAACAGTTTTATTTTAGAAATGTCTTCCTTTCCAGAAATGTACTGATAGGTAAATTTAAGATTACACATTGGAACACCGGGTAAACTGAAAGCAGGTACGGTTTGTTTCCACGGCAACGAAAGTTTTTCAGGGAAGACAGGCACTACCATCAACATTTGCGAAAGGTTCAGGATACCAGGGCTAATTTCCTCCGTCCTTATGATTTCACCATTTTTGCCTATTTCTATAACAGCAGTTGAAATTATCTGCGATCTGGCTGTATCCTGTTGAGTAATATCTTCAAGCACCGCATCGTTGAGTTTTACCAGTGTCCTTGTCGGCGTCAACCGGACACTGTAAAAGTTTCCCTTATCCTCAATGGTCTCAAGGGTAAAACTTCCATTTGAAAGAACCTTGAAGTCCTGTCCAGGTATACCTTCATACTGATAGGAAACATCTCCATCTATGCTGAAACTGTATTTAAGAGGCCTTTCCTTTGAAAAACTGTACTGAATCTCCTGCCCGCGAACAACACCAGCAAATAAGATACCTATAGCCAGACACCCGACGATTTTTTTCATCTGTTTTCCTCCACAAACTCTTTCAGTCTTGCCACTGTTTTTTCAAGATTATCCATGCTGGTAGCATAAGAAATCCTGATAAACCTGTCCGCTCCGAAATCAGCGCCCGGCACTGTAGCAAGGAACTTCTCTTCAAGAAGTCGTTTTCCAAGAACCACCGAATCCATATCCTTGTAGTTCACAAAAAGGTAAAAGGCACCCATCGGCACAGGATAAACGAAATCAGAGGGGAGGTTCTTTATCAGAAAATTTCTCCTGTTGTAAAACTCTTTTATCATCCCTGAATAGAGTTTCTCACCTTCTTTTATTGCAAAATAAGCCGCCTTCTGTGATATGGAACATGGAGCAGAGGTGGTTTGCCCCTGGACCTTACCGACTGCTTTTGCAATTTCTTTCTCTGCCGCAATATATCCTATCCTCCAGCCTGTCATTGAAAACGTCTTTGAGGCAGCATTGACAACCACCGTCATCTTCTTCATCTCTGGAGAATGAGATGCTATGCTTATATGCTGCCTACCTTCGTATATAATTTTCTCGTATACCTCGTCTGATATACAGAGGATGTTATTCTTCAGTAGAATCTCAGCGACCGCATCTATCTCCTCTTTATCATACACAACCCCTGTAGGATTTGAAGGACTGTTCAATATAAGTGCTTTTGTCCTTCTGGTTATTAAACTCCGGAGATGCTCCATATCTATCTTAAATCTTTCGTTCCATCGGCAAAAAACGGGAACCCCGCCTGCAATCCTGACCATCTCGGGAAAACTTACCCAGTAGGGAGCTGGGATTATTACCTCATCACCAGGCTCAATGACCGCAAGAAGCAGGTTATAGATTGAATGTTTGGCACCGTTTGACACCACAATCTGTTCAGGAGCATAAGAAAGTCCATTTTCTCTTTCAAGTTTCTCGCATATCGCCCTTCTGAGTTCAAGGATACCGCTGGCTTCCGTGTACTTGGTAAAACCATCGTGTATAGCCTTTATTGCAAATTCCTTTATCGGGTCTGGTGTGTCAAAATCCGGTTCACCAACAGAAAGATTGACAACGTCAATCCCCTTTGCCTTCATTTCTTTCGCCTTCTTGTTTATCTCAAGCGTGGCAGAGGGTTTCATCTGCCGTATCTTCTCCGCTATCATATGCAACATCCCATTTTTTGCCTTTTATTCTACCATAGTGATGTATTAGCTCCAAAAAAGTTAGAAAGTCTTACTTGAGGTCAAGTCCAATTTCTTCTGGAAAAAGATTTCTTTTGTAAGATATCCCTATCGGTTTTAACTAATCTTTTCCTAAA
>DYKC01000139.1 GCA_020722825.1 Vermiphilus sp. | reverse complement strand
TAAATCATAACTCCTTACCACAAAAAACAGGGGTTCAGGAGTCGGGACTGGAGGTGTTCGGGAAAGGCAAGGCGGAGAAAGGCATTTTCCGAATCCCTAAACCCGAATCGCTAATCCCGTCTTTTAAGGGTTCGGAGTAAAGGGGGAGTAAATGTGGAAATTGATTGCAGGCGTGCAGATGTATACTCTTAGAGAGTATTGCAAAACACCATCTGATTCAGCGAAAACCTTGAAGAAGGTAAGAGAGATGGGGTATAAGGTTGTCCAGGTATCCGGGATGGCTGAACCAAAGGATATGAAGGAAATGAAAAAGATTCTTGATGACAACGGACTCTATGCCTGTTCAACACATACGGCCTATCAGAGAATAATTGACCAGACAGATAAGGTTATTGAGGAACATAAGATACTTGGATGTGAGGCGATTGTGTGTCCGGGACTTCCTGGGGAACTGCACAATGGGGAAGGATACCGCAAAGTAGCGAATGATTTTTCAAAGGTGATGGGGAAAATAAAAAAAAGTGGCCTTGTACTTGCTTATCACAACCACGGTATTGAACTTGAAAGATATAACGGTAAGGCAGGCCTTGAGATATTGATGGAAAACTGCGATGGACTGCACTCTGAGATTGATACCTACTGGGTCCAGTACGGGGGTGGAGACCCTGCGGAATGGATAGAAAAGTTCACCGGAAGGTGCAGCCAGTTGCACTACAAGGATATGGGTATAATCAAGAACAAACAGGTGATGCCGCCCATCGGGGAAGGGAATCTGAACTGGAAAAGGATATTAAAAGCATCTGTTGATGCAGGTGCAAAATACTGTCTTGTTGAGATGGATACTCCGACAATAGATGCCTTTGAAGCGCTCAAGAAGAGTCTTGAGAATATGCTGTCCTGGGGAATAAAAACCGGGTGAAACCTCTCGTATCAAGGTTTGTTTTCGTAAAATGCCCCGTTGACAGATTCAACCTCATAAAATTCAGGTTTTATCCCGAACTGCTTTTTGTAGAGTGCAGAGAGTTGTTCAGTGAAATTAGGTATGGTCCTTTTTTCTATCAGCACGATACAGCATCCGCCCATCCCGGCACCTGTGAGACGGGCACCCTTTACGCCGCTAAATCCTTTTGAAAAGTCCACTATGAAGTCAAGTTCATCACAACTCACCTCATAAAGGTTTTTCAGACTGTCGTGTGATTCGTACATCAGTTTTCCGAACCCCTCAATCTTTCTGTTTTCAAGGTCTTTTGCCGCTGTCAGAACCCTGACATTTTCTTCCACTATATGCCGTGCTCTTTTAAAATTTTCTTCGGACAGGCGGTCTTTATAAACAGAGATGTCTTTAACCTGCGTCAAGAAATCAACATCCTCATACTGTTTTATAATGTTCAGCGCATCTTCCACTGCCCTGACGCGTTTGTTATAGACAGAGGAGGACAGACTCCTTTTCTTCTTTGTATCCACAAGCAGGAAGCCGCAATCTTTCAGGTGCAGGGGAATGTATTTATAGTCAAGTGTGTTGCAGTTCAGTAAAAGCGCATTGTCTCTTTTTGAAAGATGTACTGCGAACTGGTCCATTATCCCGCAATTTACTCCCACAAACTCGTTCTCCGCGCGCCGTGCAAGTTTTATCAGTTCAACGGGTTCCATCTTTATGCCTGATAACTTCTGAAGAAGAACACCTGTGGAAATCTCAACAGCCGCGGAGGAACTTAGTCCGCTGCCGACAGGCACATCACCCCCAATAACAATTTCCATGCCAGGGACAGAATGGCCGAGTTTTCTGAATTCTTCTATAACCCCCAGCATATAGTTTGCCCATTTCCTGGTATTCTGATATAAAATATCATCTGCAGTTGTCTCAAAAAATTCGTTATAATTGAAGGAAAAAAGCCGTATTTTTCTATCATTTCTTTTTCTGCCTGTGCTGAAGATATACCTGTCTACCGCTATCGGGAGCACATAACCACCCTGATAGTCAATATGCTCCCCTATGAGGTTGGCCCTGCCGGGTGTTCTGACAGAAAAAATATCTGCCTTGTCTCCAAAGACCTCAGCAAATTTTTGTTTTATCTTCTCTTCCATTTAAGGTTATAACACCTGCCGGCCTGTTTATTTATTTTGTCTAACCTGAGAGTTTCTGCTTTATTATCCTCTGAATAAAGCAATAATAGCACGAAATCCTTTTAATAGCAAAGGGTTTGGGTAAATGGTTATAGAGATTGTTACCACCCTTATTTAACCGAATGAAGAATCTGTTAAAATAGCCGGTATACCAAGTTTTTTGACATCCTATTGAAGATATGCTACACCTTGATGTAACTGGATTTGTCT
>DYKC01000138.1 GCA_020722825.1 Vermiphilus sp. | reverse complement strand
AAGAAGATTGTCAAAGTCCAGCGGATTACCGACCCTCGCTTCACTAAATAAGGAGTCAAAGATGAAAAAGGAAAGTCCTTTGGAGAAAAAGTTACTTTATAAGAGAATATTGGTCTGGGATGAATTTGACCAGGAATCAAGAAAAAAGCATTAGACTTTGCTGAAGGTTATAAGGAATTTTTAACCCGGGGAAAGACGGAATGTGAGGTGGTAATTGAAGGTACGAAAATAGCGGAAAAGGCAGGCTTTCTTCCTTTGGAAAAGATAAAGAAAATTTCCCGCGCTGATAAAGGTAAGAGAGTTTATGCTACTAACCGTGAGAAGAATCTGATACTGGCGGTTTTAGGAAAAAGACCAATTTTAGAAGGAGTGAGAATTATCGTCTCTCATATTGACTCTCCTCGACTTGATTTAAAGGTGCATCCTCTCTATGAGGAGGAAAATCTTGCTTTCCTTAAAACCCATTATTATGGAGGAATTAAGAAGTACCAATGGGTGACCATTCCCCTCGCCCTGCATGGAGTGATTGTTTTAAAAACGGCAAAAGGATAAATCTGCTCATCGGTGAAAAAAAAGAGGAGCCTGTCTTCACCATTACCGATCTTCTTCCTCACCTGGCTGCTGAGCAGATGAAGAAAAGTTTAGAGAAAGGAATTGAAGGGGAGGCATTGAATATTTTAGCCGGGAGTATCCCACATAGAGATAGAGATGCGAAGGAAAGAATAAAATTGGCAATTTTAGAATACCTGAACCAGAAGTATCAAATAACTGAGGAGGATTTAGTCAGCAATGAGATTGAGGCTGTCCCGGCTGGAGAAGCAAGGGACCTTGGCCTTGATCAGAGTTTAATTGCCGGCCATGGTCAGGACGATCGTGTCTGTGCTTACAGCGCCTTAAAAGCAATCTGTGAATTGAAAAATCCCCAAATTACCTCCATCTGCATCTTTGTTGATAAGGAGGAAATTGGCAGTGAAGGAGTAAGTAGCGTTCAATCAACATTCCTTGTCTCCTTTCTTTCCGAGATATTAAATCTCTCTGTCCCCGGTGCAACTGAACTTCAACTTCGCAAACTTCTTTCTTCTTCTAAAGCTATCTCCGCCGATGTTGATGCCGGGGTTGATCCTACCTATAAAGATGTCAGTGAACTAAGAAATAGTCCCCGAATTGGCTGCGGAGTTGTGATTACTAAGTTCACAGGAAGAGGAGGAAAATTTGGAAGTAGTGAAGCCAGTTCCGAATTTGTAGCCTATCTTCGGAATCTATTTGAGAAACGAAAGGTCATCTGGCAGACCGGAGAATTAGGCAAAATTGATCAGGGTGGGGGAGGAACGGTTGCAAAATATTTAGCCCGACATAATTGTGAGGTGATTAACACAGGACCTCCCCTTCTTTCAATGCATTCACCATTAGAGATTGTGCATAAGGCGGATATATACTCTACCTATCAAGCCTATTCTGCCTTTTATAATGGATAATATTTTTATTGGAACCTCCGGCTATAGTTACCAGCATTGGAAAGAAATCTTTTATCCGGAAGATTTGCCACAAAATAAGTGGCTGGAGTATTACCAGAATTTTTTTGATACGGTAGAACTAAATAACTCTTTTTATCGTTTACCGAGAGAAATTGTTTTCAAAAACTGGGCAAAAAGGGTGAAGGATAATTTTACCTTTGCGGTGAAGGGAAGTAGATTCATCACCCATATTAAACGGCTGAAGGAGGCAGGTGAGCCTTTAAATTTACTTCTGAGCAGGATCTCTTACTTAGGAGGAAAACTAGGGCCGATTCTCTTTCAATTACCTCCAAGTTTTGAGAAGGACATAAAGCGCATAGAAGATTTTTTGGAACTCTTGCCTGAGAAATATAGGTATGCCTTTGAGTTCCGTAATAATTCCTGGTTTAATGAAGACTGTTACCGTCTTTTGAAAAAGTATAATGTTGCTTTCTGCGATTCCGACCTGCCTGAATTAAAAACACCGATGGAGACGGCAGACTTCGTCTATATCAGGAGACATGGTCCCGGCAGGCTCTATGGCTCTTCCTATAGTAATCAGCAATTGAAGGACTTGAGCGATAAAATCAGAGCCTATCTGAAATCCGGTGATGATGTCTACGTCTACTTCAATAATGACTTTGGAGGTTATGCCATAGAAAATGCTCTTTTTTTAAAGAAACTGTTAAAAAAATGAAAAAGAGGGTCTTAAGCAGGATGAGACCTTCCGGGCAGCTACATCTGGGACATTCCGAACTGCATCTCCTGCTCTCGATGATTGTGCCTTTATCCGCATTTTACCCTGCCTTAAAGTAAGATAACTCCATTACAGACAAATACTTATTG
>DYKC01000016.1 GCA_020722825.1 Vermiphilus sp. | reverse complement strand
ATACAAACCATCTTCTGATTATTCTCTATCAAAAAGTCCATGCTCCCTCCTTTGTACAATGAATTGCACCGCTACATCAACAGTTCTTTTGGAAATATGTTGTCAAGACCGAGTATACAGTACGGATCAAAGGTTTTTTTAATCTGTACCATATCCTGCAATCCTTTTTCTCCGTACATAATCCTGAGCCACTTGTGTTTGATTTTCCCTATACCGTGTTCTGCCGCCACCGTTCCTCCGAAAGTGAGTGCTTTTTTAACACACGTTTCATAGATTTGCCATGCACGCATCTTCTCCTGCTCATCCGCAGGAAAGAGATTGAAGTGGAGGTGGTTCTCCCCTATGTGTCCGAAGAGTATCGTATGCAGTTTTTCACTCTGCATTATCTCCCTGTAAAAGGCATACATATCCGGAAAACTCTTTTCCGGAACCGCTATGTCCATCGCTATCTTTGTCAGACCTATCTTTTTAAAGTATGCGTTTATGTTTTCTGGGAGGCGGTGTCGGAAATCAATAAGTTTTTGGTAGTTTTCTCTACTTTCCCCCAGCCAGGTGTCAACAGCATTATATCTATCAGATACCGTAACCCATTTTTCCATTGTATCGTCATCGGCGCCTGTTTCTGCATATACCGCACAGGTTCCTTCGGGAATTTCTGGAAAGTTTTCCTTCAGAAACTCAAGACTTCCTGCATCAAAAAATTCCAGGCTGTAAAGTCTTTCGCCAAAATCCTCTTTAATTCCCCTGACAATCTCAGGTATACCTTTCTCATTCTGTAAAAAAAGTACTATAATCGCCCTCTGCGGCAGACTGCTTATCATAGAAACCTCAACCTCCGTTATCACTCCGAGGGTGCCCTCAGAACCGATCAACAGGTCTATCCCGTCCATCCCCTCCTGTGAGAAATAACCTGCAGAACACTTTATGCCTGGAGTACGATAAGAAGGAACAGGCACGCGGATAACCCCGTAATTCAGCATACCGTCTTTCTCGTAAACACTTCCTCTTTCCACCTCAAGGATCCTGCCTGTTGTGAGCAGCATCCTTATTTTTTTCACATATCTTCTTGTCGGTCCAAACTTGTAACTGTATTCACCGGAAGCATTCGTAGCAACATTTCCCCCTATGAAAGCGGTCCTCTCCGTTGGGAATGGGGGATAAAAAAAACCCGCCTTTTCTATCTCATTTAAAAAATCATTTACAACAACCCCTGCCTGCAGTAAAGAGGTTTTATTCTTGCTGTCTATTCGCAGTATCCTGTTAAATCTCTCAAGGGAAATAATTACCCCCTCTCTCGGGACCCTGCCACCAACTGTTCCTGTTCCACCACCCGAAATCGTGACAGATGTTCCTTCGTTTGCACACTCTGAAAGAATTCTTTTCAGTTCCTCTTCACCATCAGGGATGTAAACCTTATCCGCATTGCCCCCTTTAAAATTTGACGCATCCTCCAGATAGGACAGTATATCCTCTCTTTCTTCCTTTATCGTTATCATCTTATTATGAACCCGCTTTGTTCATGTTGACACCGAGAAGGGTTATACTATATCTGTTACATATTGAAATGGTTGGCTCTTTATTGAAAATTATGGTCTTTCCTGCTTCCACGGCAATAACTCTTCCTCCAGCCGTCTTCAAGGTTCTTATAGTCTCAGGACCCACCACCGGCAGATCAAAGCGTTCATCCTTGTCCGCACCTGCCATTTTTACAACTACAAAATCTCTTGAGTATAAACCTGCCCTCTCTATCATAGCGTCCGTTCCTTCCATCCCCTCAACTGCTATAATAGCACCATTTTTCACCGCAACTGACTGCCCGACCCTGTAATGTATAATATCTTTAAGAAGAGCAACCCCCATTTCTATATCGTTCTGTTCATTTTTTTCGGGCTGACGGCTTGTATATACCTTTTCTTCGGATAACTCGTCAGCCAGAACCTCAGTGAGAGGAAGAACTCTTATGTTTTCTTTTGCCAGAAAAGAAGATAGGTCCGCCAGAATTCTTTCACCCTGCATAGATTCTGCACTTTCAAGAAATTTCTTCCCTGAAGGATGGATATCCCTGCTAAAAACAAACCAAGCGGCAATCCTTCCAATAAATACAAGTTCAGAAACATCTTTTTCCTTCAGATAATTCATCAGACCAATTATATCTCCGGGACTAAAAACCTTACTGTCTGTAAAACCCACGGGAGAAAAAGAAAAAGGGAAGACCTTTGTATCAACACTCAGTTTTTCATAAACATACTCAGATAGTTCATCATTGCTTATAAATACACCTATTTTTCTTGCCAATTGAAATCCTCTCAGGGAAAAATTTCAGATATTAATCTCTGGCGATGCCGCGTTCTGATTCTCTGATAAATTTTATGATATACGAAATATCCTCTGACTGGGGCATCTTTTCAAGTTCCAGAAGTGCATCAGCAATATTCAACCCGGAACGGAAAAGTTTTTTGTATGCCCCTTCTATAAGGGACATCCTCTCAGAAGAAAACCTCCTTCTTTTCAAGCCCAATTTGTTGATACCGTGAGGTACTGCAGGATGTCCATCCGCTATAACGTAAGGTACAATGTCTTTTGTGATTTTGGAACAACCCCCTATTATGGAATGTCTACCAACCCTGCAAAACTGGTGTATCCCGACAAGTCCGCCTATTATTGCAAAATCCTCAACTGTTACGTGCCCTGCCAGCGTTCCAGCATTTGCAATTATAACGTTGTTCCCGATTATACAGTTATGCGCAATATGGACATAAGCCATCAAAAGATTATGGCTGCCGATTACGGTACTCTCTCCATCAGCAGTACCAGGATTTATGGTGACAAATTCCCTTATGATATTGTTTTCTCCTATCTTCAAATAGGTCTTTTCTCCTTTATACTTGAGGTCCTGGGGGATACTTCCGATAACTGCACAGGTAAAAATGGAACAGTTTGCTCCTATTTCTGTATAGCCCTGTATATGTACGTAAGGACCTATTCTGCAGCCTTTATGGATGGATACATTATCTTCAATAACTGAATAGGGCCCTATTTCAACATCGCTGTCGTCTATTTGTGCCTTCGGTGAGACCAGTGCTGTAGGATGTATCATATCTCTTAAATATTCAGTGAGAACTTAGTTTCCAACGAAGTCAACGATGCTATATTGATCAATCCAGACTGGTTAACTGTCTATAATAGTGGACATAAACATAGCTTCCGCCACAATCTTGCCGTCAACGAAAGCCTTGCCCTGTATGCGTGCAACCCGGCTTTTCATCTTGACGAGCTCTACCTGCAGAATCAACTGGCAGCCGGGCCTTACCGCCTTTCTGAATTTCACATTATCTATGCTCATAAAATATGCCATCTTTCCCCTGTTTTCTTCCTTACTTAACATCAAAACACCGCCTACCTGCGCCATTGCCTCAACAACTATCACCCCGGGCATTACCGGTCTGCCGGGAAAGTGCCCCTGGAAGAACCATTCGTTTATGGTGACATCTTTTATACCAATCGCCTTGTTCTCGGTAAGTTCAACAATCCTGTCAACGAAAAGAAAGGGATACCTATGGGGAATGATTTTTGAAATCTCTTCAGTATAAAGAACGCCATAGGCATCAAAAGACGGAGAAGGCGTTACTATTCCGCTCACCCTTTCTCTGTTATAGAGTTCTTTTAATTTCCTTACAAGTTTTGTATTGATTGAATGCCCGCTTTTTATTCCGATTATATGCGCACTGATATAGTTTCCGAAAAGTGCAAGGTCTCCGATTAAATCGCTTATTTTGTGCCTGACAGGTTCATCCTTAAACCTGAATTCATTCTCTATTACACCCTTATCGTTGTCAATCACAAGCGTGTTCTTATAGTTGGACCCCTTTCCCAACCCGAGAGATTTCAAAGCCTCAACCTCCTCCCGCAGACAAAAAGTTCTTGCAGGGGCAATCTCTTTTTCGTAAATCTCGGGGTTCATTGTATATGACGCATACTGGGACTTCAAAAAGGTATTCGGGTAATCCAGTATATAGGATATTTTCAATTCGTCACTTGGCAGAGCGACTATATGGGCACTATTATCTGACACATATATGGGTTCCTTCACGGCAAAAATATCTCTTTCACTGCTCAGGTTTTTTATACCTGCCTTCTTAAGAAGTTCAACAAAAGGTCTGGAACTGCCGTCTAACCCGGGGCACTCATCTCCCTCTATTTCAATGAAAACATTGTCTATCTCCATTGAATAAAGGGCTGAAAGAAGATGTTCAATTGTGTGAATCTTGAAATGCTCGTTGCCTATGGACGTTCGTCTCGGAAATTTTGTTATATCAAGCAGGTTGTCAATCTCAGGTTTAATAGGTTCGGCACCAGGTATGTCCGCCCTTATAAAAATAATGCCTGAATTGGCAGGAGAAGGTTTAAATGTGAGTTTGCTTTTTTGCCCGGTGTGAAGTCCAATGCCTTCTATAGAAAAAACTTTTTTAATCGTCTTCTGAGCCCTCTTCTCCATACATCTCCTTTATCCTTCTTTCCATTTTTTCAACCTTCTCTTCCAGCTTTTTGATTTTCTCTATAAGTTCGGGCTGTCTTCTGGAGTATGCCTGAACTCTCATATCTTCCCATTTATCACGGGCAGGAAACCCAGTCACATGGGTATTGGGCGGGATATCTTTTGTAACCCCTGCCTTACCCCCTATTATAGCATTGTCACCCACGGTTATATGTCCGGTAATCCCCGCCTGCCCTGCAATTATCACATTTTTTCCGATGGATGTACTGCCTGAGATACCAACCTGCGCAACCACTATAGTGTTTTCCCCTATATGGACGTTATGGGCAATCTGAACGAGATTGTCTATCTTAACACCATTTCCTATATAGGTCTTATCAAACCTTGCCCGGTCTATTGTAACATTTGAGCCAATCTCCACGTCATTGCCTATCTCAACGGTTCCTATCTGGGGGATTTTATGATGCACGCCTTTTACAGTAGCAAAACCGAAACCATCTCCTCCTATTACCGTGCCGGGATGTATTATAACCCTGTCTCCGATTATCACTCTTTCTCTTATTATTACATGCGGGTATATTAGCGAGTTTTTTCCTATTTTTGTATAATGTCCTATGTATACGCAGGAGCCTATTGTTGTACCATTGCCTATCTGCACATTATCCTCTATTACTGCATATGGCTGTATTGATACATTTTTACCAATAACAACGTCTTTCCCTATTATCGCCGTTTTACTTATGCCTGGGGAAAATGTAACAGGTTCAGGACCAACAATAGCCATTATCTTTGCAAATGCAATGTCAGGATTTTCCACCTGTATGAGGGTTGCATCCACACTATTGTTTATATCTAAAGGGACGATAACGGCAGATGCCTTGGTTGTTTTTAAAAGCGGCCTGTACTTATTATTAGCAATAAAAGTCAGATGTCCCTTTTTGGCTTCTTTTATACCAGATAGACCGGTTACCTCCACATCTTTGTCACCTATTATAACACCCCCGACTATCTCTGCAATTTCCTGAACGGTCATCATTTTATTTGTTTATCAACTTTATGATTTCTGGTGTTAAATTAACAACATCCTGTCCGTAGATTATAACTCTGGAATCAAGAATAACTGTGAAACCATTCTTCTCTCCGTATACCTTCACTTCTTTTTTAATTTCCTCAAGGAGAACGTTCTCAATGTCCTTCCGCTTTTCATCAAGTTTTTTGTTGATATCGCTCCACATCCTGGAAAACTCCTGAATTTTTTTTCTCAACTCTGTCTCTTTCTTGGTTCTCTCTTCCGGTTTCATAACATCCTTTTTCTTCTCATATTCAGATTGCATCTCTTTTATCTCTGCTTCCTGCTGACTTACCTTTTTCTGTTCTGCTTCAACATCCTTTACAAACTTTGCTTCCATTTCATTCGCTTTTTCAAACTTGGAAAAAACCTCTTTCAAATCTACATATCCGATTTTTACATTCTGCGACGAAGCAACAGCAGAAAACAGAAAACTCAACGTTATAATTTCTCCGATAAGCACCTTTTTAAAATTAGTCATTAAAGTTCTCCTTTACCCTGAACCCATTAAAAGCCGGGATTAGCGATTCGGGTTTAGGGATTCAGAGATGCTTTTCCCTGCCTTCTTCTTTCCCGAACCTCCAATCCCGACTCCCGAACCACTGCCTTTTGTGGTAAGAGGTTATAATTTATCCTCTCAGAAACCGAAACTCATACCGAAATGCCATCTGCTTTCTGAGTCTCCAGGTCCTCTGTCCATAGCATGTCCGTAATAAATCTCAATTGGCGCATTAAACATCGGAATTACTACCTTTATCCCTGCACCCACACCTTTCCGTAAAGAACCCCATTCAGCCCAATCTTCCCACACATTCCCTATATCAAAGAACAAAACTCCCTTAAGTATATCCAGATATAACGGATAAATCAACTCAAAATTCTGAGCAAACAGAGATTGTCCCCCCACAGGGTCATCTGTATGGCTGTCACGAGGACCTAAACTTCTCTCCTCATATCCTCTTACCGTACCTATGCCTCCTCCAAAAAACCTTTCGTAAATCGGAATGTCAGTATCATCAATCTTTTTTATTGAACCTGCAAGGGTTCTGCTGTGAAAAACGAGTTTTTTCATAGGAAAATAAAAGTCAGTTTCAAACAATGGCTTAATATAATCAATGTCTCCCTGTAAAATCCCGCCGGCATATTCCAGTGACAACTTTGATAGAACGCCTTTTGTAGAATCACGTCTCCTGTCAAGTGTTCTGTAGGTAAAAGATGTTGTAAGACTGTTTTTTCTGTTGCTCCCTTCTTGCTCTCTAATAGAAGGTATGTCAATTTTTGAAAGCGTAATCTCTTCAACCCTCATGGTAAAACCAACTGACGTTTTATCCCATCTTCTGCCAGATCTAAGAGCACCTCCCAATCGCTCATCAGTATAGTCTGACCAACTTCTGCTTGTTTTGTATAAGTCTGTGCCCAGCCATATCGGTTTATCAAGAAAATATGGCTCGGTAAAACTTAGATTGAAGTTTTGTGCTTCTGTCCCAAGTTCCGTGGCAAACGTCAGGTTCTGTCCGCCCCCCGTAAAAGATGGTGGATTGGATATGTCAAAATTCGTCTGCTGAATGCTGATAACACCCATCAGGTCATTAACACTGCTATATCCTCCTCCGATAAGAAAGATACCTGTTTTTTGTTTTTCTTCAACGTCAACCACAACATTTGCAATATTATCTACATCCTGAAACTCTGGATAGATGTTAATCTTTTCAAAATAATTCAGGTCAAAAAGGTTATTGAAACTCTTTTGCAGTCTGTCTGAAGTAATCTTATCACCCGGTTCAATCTTTATTTCTCTTCTTATAACCTTATCCTTCGTTTTGGTATTACCTCTTACGATAATCTCTCCAGCCTGATATATTTCACCTGGTTTAATAAAGTATGTCAGGTTTATTACATCGGGTTTATCCCCATAATAGGGAACCTCCTCAACGCTAATTTTCAGGTATCCCTTATCTATGTAGTAGGCTGTCAGATTTTTAACGTTTTCATCCGCCTGCTTTCTGTTAAACACCTGCCCTTTCTCCTTTAGGGACAACAGGCCTCTCAGTTCTGCCTCCGTAACAAGAATCTCGCCTTTAAACCCGATGTCCCCAAGGTAATACCTTATCCCCTCATCAATTGAAATTTTTATTACCAGCAAACCGTCTTTTCTCTCCACGGTGATATTATCTTCAATCTTGACATCCAGGAAACCATTCTCTCTGTAAAACGCTTCCAATTTTTCAATATCTTTTTCAAATACATCTTCCTTGAATGTACCTCTCAGAAAAGGCATTTTTCTCTGCTTCACCTTCATTAATTTTCGTAGATTATATGAAGAAAAAGAACTGTTACCTTCAAATATCAGTTTTTTAACATATCCTCTGCCTTCCTCCTTTATGGATATGGTTAGTGAAACACCCTCTTTTTCCGCCTCTTTGACCTCGTAATTTACCTCCACAAGATAAAATCTTTTATCCTGGTATTTGGTTTTTATCCTCTCAATGCCTTCTCTAACCTTGGTTTCATTCAATATTTCTCCTTTATCTACCCCAAGAAAATCCATAAGTTGTTTTTTCTTGAAAACCTTGTTTCCGGTAAACTGAATATCCCTGATTACAGGATTTTCAACCACATATATTTTAACAATAATCCCTTCCTTATCCTCGGTTTCATAGCGTATGCTGGAAAAAAAGCCTGTTTCCACGAGGTTTCTTATATCCTGCCTTAAAACGCTTTCGTTAAATTCATCACCAGGTTTTGTTTTCATCAACAGCAATATCCGTTCTGTACCTACGTTTCGGTTGCCAAAAACTTCAATTTTCTTTATTCCATTCTGTGAAAAAACCAGATTGGTGGCGATGTTAAGCAACAAAAGGGATAGCAGAAGATTTTTTAATATTTTCAATGTTGTCCCCTTTCTTCACTGTCCTGAAGGTGAGTTCTTTTTGTTTCTCCTCATAATCAATAAAAATCGTAGAGCCTGGAGGATATAGTTCTTTCAGTATCCCTTCAGAAAGCGGGTCTTCAATATACCTTGAAATGACCCTTTTTAACGGTCTTGCGCCAAATTCGGGACTCGTCCCCTTTTCTATGAGAAACTTCTTGGCTTTATCAGAGACCGCAATCATTATATGGTGTTCTTTTATCCTATCTGTTACAGCGGATAATTCAATCTCTACAATTTTGAAAAGATGTTCGTTGTTTAAAGAATGGAAAACTATTATTTCATCAAGCCTGTTCAAAAATTCGGGTTTGAAGGTCTTTTTAACCTCTTCCATTATTTTATCTTTTATATTCTTGTGAAAATCCTCGTCAACCTTTTCCTGCTGAAAGCCAATAATAGATCTGTTCTTAAAAATCCTGGTTCCGAGATTTGAGGTCATAATCAATATAGAATTCTGAAAATTAACATTCCTGCCAAAACTGTCAGTTAACCTTCCATCCTCAAGGACCTGCAGAAGAAGGTTGAAAATTTCAGGGTGTGCCTTTTCAATTTCGTCCAGTAGGACAACACTGTAAGGTCTTCTTCTTATCTTTTCTGTTAACTGCCCGCCCTCCTCATAGCCTATGTATCCCGGAGGTGCACCTATCAATCGGCTCACAGAAAACTTCTCCATATACTCCGACATATCTATCTGTATAAGTGCCTGTTCATCTCCAAAAAGAAATTTTGCAAGAGCCCTACCAACCAGTGTTTTTCCTACACCTGTAGGCCCGAGAAAGAGAAAACTGCCTATCGGCCTGCGGCTGTCTTTCAATCCTGCTTTTGACCTTCTTATAGCTCTGCTTATCGCTGATATTGCCTCCTCCTGTCCGATTACCATCTTGTGCACAAACTTTTCCATCTCCAGTAGTCTTTCTTTTTCTTCCTTGCAAATCTGGGAAACAGGTATGCCTGTCCACTGCGAAACAATATCCGCGACATTTTCCTCAGTTACTTCTTTTTCCGGTATAAGGCGGTTCCAGTTTTCCCTGAGGGCATCAAATCTCTCCTTTAATTCCCTCTCTCTGTCTCTGAGAGAAGCGGCTTTCTCGTAATCCTGTTGTTTTATGGCGTATTCTTTCTCTTTTGTAACTTCCCTGATTTCACTATCAATCTTTTCTATCTCCCCAGGTGGATTGTAAGTTTTCAACCTTTGATGGCTCGCGGCTTCATCTATCAGGTCAATTGCCTTGTCCGGCAGGAATCTTCCGGTTATATATCGGTCACTCAAAATCGCTGCAGACCTGATGGCTCCTTCTGAAATTTTAAGGTGGTGATGCATTTCGTACTTCTCCTTCAACCCTTTAAGAATCTCTATTGTTTCCTCCACGCTTGGAGGATTAACTATGACAGGCTGAAACCTTCTTTCAAGAGCACCATCTTTTTCAATATACTTCCTGTACTCATTTAGGGTGGTTGCTCCGATACACTGCATTTCACCTCTTGAAAGAGCGGGTTTCAAAATGTTGGAAGCGTCTATGGCACCTTCTGCACCGCCGGCTCCAACCAGGGTATGTATTTCATCAATAAATATCACAACGTTCCTGGAACTCTTTATTTCATCAATGACCATTTTTATCCTTTGCTCAAACTCTCCTCTGTACTTTGTTCCAGCAACTATTGCAGCAAGGTCTATCATTATTACCCTTTTGTCTTTCAAAATCTCGGGAGCCTCACCAGAAGCTATCTTTTCGGCTAATCCTTCAACAATTGCCGTTTTTCCAACACCCGGTTCTCCAATCAACACAGGATTGTTTTTCTTCCTGCGGCATAAAATCTGAGTTAACCTCTCTATCTCCTTTTCCCTGCCGATTACCGGATCCAGTTTTCCCTCCACGGCAAGTTCGGTCAGGTCTCTTCCGAAAACCTGTAGAGCAGGAACCTTTTTCCTCTGATAAAATGGGTGTAAAGCACGTTTATCATCATCTCTCCATTTTTGCTGGGGGTCAGCGAGAATATCCTCAAAAGTTTTGCGCACATCTTTCAGCGTGACACCATTGTTCCTGAGTGTCCTTGCCGGGAGGGTATCCTCTACAGCAACCATCCCGAGAAGAATATGTTCTGTACCTACATAGTTGTTCGCATAGAATTGGGCTTCCTTAACTGCAAGTTCAAGAACTTGCTTGGATTGTGCGCTCAAAGGCAAATCCCCTGCGTAAACAGGAATACCTATCTTCATATTCCTTTCAATTTCCCGCTTTATCTTTTGAAAATCAATACCCAGGTTATGAAGCATGGCAGCCCCAACCCCCTGTGCTTCATCCAGCATTGCCAGAAAAATATGTTCCGGTTCTATCCTGTTATGTCCATATTTAACAGCTTCCCTTCTGGCAATATCCAGTAGAACTCTCACTCTGTCAGTAAATCTCTCAAACATAGGCACCTCTTATTAATTACCCTCATCTTATCATATCTTCCGCATTTTGGCTAATTTTCATTCATATACGGAAACGCCTTCCTCCTGGGTCAATGTCCAAAATTTTTTCCTTATTTTTTCTGTTATCTTTCCCGGTTTTCCGTTTCCAATCATCCTTTTATCCAGAGAAACTATAGGTGCTATTTCTGCCGCAGTGCCCGTGAGAAAACACTCTTCAGCAGTATATATGTCATACCGCGTCATATTTTCTTCCTTTACCACCAGGTCCATACTGGCACCAATCTTCATAACTGTATCTCTCGTAATACCCCCGAGCACACCTGCACTAATCGGTGGAGTGCGTAAAACACCTTTATTGATAGCAAAGATATTCTCACCCGTACACTCGCTTATATACCCCTGTTCATTCAGCATAAGGCCTTCAGCTACTCCAGCATTGTTGGCTTCTATCTTCGCCATGATATTATTAAGATAGTTAAGAGACTTAATGGCCGGATTTACAGATTCAGTTAGGTTCCTTCTTGTTCCCACAGTCACAATATCCAGCCCCTTCTCGTATAAAGAATCCTGATAGAGTTGTATACTGCTTGCTATAATAAAAAGGGTGGGAACCTTACACTTGTTAGGGTCAAGTCCCAGGTCACCAACCCCTCTGGTAACTACAACTCTTATATAACTGTCCCTGAGTTTATTTGCCCTTACTGTCTGGATAATAGCGTTTTTTAAATCATAGAAGTTAAGTGGGACCTCAAGCATTATCGCCTTTGCAGAATTATAAAACCTGATAAGATGCTCATCCATCTTGAAAATCCTGCCGTTATAGCTCCTGATACCTTCAAAAACACCGTCACCGTACAACAGCCCGTGGTCAAAAATTGATATCTTTGCCTCCTCCTCCTGAACAAGTTTTCCATTTAAATATATGAGTAATCCCATATCTCCTCCTTATTTCTCCTCTATTTTTTCAATTTCCCCCTGGTTTAAATATACTACTTTTGTGGCAAATTGTAAAAACTTTTCGTTGTGTGTTCCTATAATAAACGTAATATTTCTTTTTTCGTTGAGTGACTTTACAATTTTGAAAAAAACCTCGGAAGATTTTTTGTCTATGCTCCCAGTAGGCTCATCCGCAAATATTATGGGTGGATTGCATATTAAACTCCTGCATATGGCAACCCTCTGCAGTTCCCCGCCGGAAAGCGTGGAAGGATAGAAGTTTTTTCTTCCGGTAAGACCAAACTCATCCAGCAGCGCCTCGGCTTCTTCCTGATAGTATTTCAATTTCAAACCGCTTTTTTCCCTAATCCACAACGGCAACATAACATTCTCAACTACGGTAAGTTCCGGGATGAGATAGAAAAACTGAAAGATAAAACCGAATTTGCTGTTCATTATTTCACACTTTTCCGATTCTTTAAGAGAGTTTATCTCCTTCCCATCAAGATAAACACTGCCCTCAGTAGGTTTGTCAAGCAAACCGAGAACATTTATTAACGTGGTTTTCCCTGAACCTGAAGGACCAAAAATTGTCAAAATCTCCCCGCTTTCTATCTCCAGGTTAACATTCCGTAATGCACGCACGCCACCGGGATATTCCTTGGTAATATTTTCAGCCGTAAGTCTATGCATTTCTTATTGCCTGTGTTGGATTCAGTCCTGCCGCACGTTTCGCCGGGTAAACACTGGCAAAACTCACTATGATAACAACTGAAAAAATTATCCACAACAAATCAGGTGCCGATATGTCTATCGGCAGATGCGACAGGTCGTATATGAATTCAGGAAGTTTTATAAACTGGTACTTTCTCAAAAGCCATGCCAGAATCCCGCCTGCTGCAAGTCCGTAGACAAGTCCCTTAATACCGAGAATCAATCCCTGGTACATGAATATTTTCTCAATATCTTTTTTAGAAAGGCCGAGTGCTCTCAGAATGCCTATCTCTTTAATTTTCCTGTAAACCGTTATCATCAGCGTGGACGATATGTTGAAAGATGCCACCAGAATTATCAGACCGAGTATAACCACCATAGATTTTCTTTCCAGCGCAAGTGCGGCAAAAAGTATTTTGTTTTTCTGTATCCATGTTGTTACAGTATATTCGTAATCAAGAATATCCCTTATTTTTTCAGCCACCCTTTCAGAATCGTAAATATTTTCCGTCTTTATTCCGATACCGTGAACCATTCTCACAGGATTCATTATTTTGTTGTTCAGAGAGGTAAATCCCATTGATGAATCAAACGCGTACACCCCGTACTCTACAATCCCTACAACCTTGGTTTCCCTGCTGCCTGACATCGTGCCTGAAATTATCCAGATGGGGTCTCCCACGTCCACCTCCAATTCTCTTGCCAGTTCGCTTCCGAGTATAACCCCTTCTTCCAATCCTGCAAACCTGCCTCTTTTTATAAATTTACTTATGTTTGTCACCCTGTCCTCATAAGCAGGGTCAATACCCCTCAGGATACCACCTATCAGGTATCTACTGGACTGGTATATGACCTGCGTAGAAAAATACGGTGCCATAGATTTTACCTCGGCAACGTTTTTTTCAACCTTTTCAACAACCTGTTCATAATTCTCTATCAGTGGCCTGCCTGTAATAGTTATGGTCGGATGCGCCCCCACTATTTTCCTTTTAAGTTCCCTGGAAAATCCGTTCATAACCCCTATTACAAGCATAAGGGCCACAACGCCTATGGCAATGCCCGTTATAGAAAATACACTTATGAACCACAGGAAATTATCGGACCGTCTCTTCTGCCCCGCAAACCTTCTTGATAGGAAAAAATTATACGATATCATAATCTAATTATAACAAAAATCCCATCAAAGGTGAAATTAAAACGCATTTTACCCCAGCGATTATAGCATAACCCATTGATAGACAACACGTAAAAACAATTTTCTTCTTTCAAGTTCTGGCTACACAATTTCCACACCTAACAAATCAAGAAGTTCTTGCTGTTGTTGGTCAGCAGAGGTTTTTATCTCCAAAATCGCTTTTCCTATGTTTGTCTGTAATGGAGTTATCTTACTTTAAGGTAGGGTAAAATACGTTAAGAAATGGGATACCCGCCGTATTTTATACCTGCATGGAGAAACTCAATGTAGTTCTGTTCCATCTGAGGCGATATGGGGCTTGACTCGGGAATGTTGGAAGGGATGAGAACAAATCTGCCCTTTCTGCCACCCTGGATTACTGCGTCTTTCGTTATCGTTACAATCTCTTCAGAGTTTCTGAATTCCATATCTTCAGCAAGTGGACCCCCCATAATTACCATCTTCTCCCCTACTATCCTTCTAATTTTCAGTATTGTGTTAGGTGCATAAACAGTGTTAAAGACAGGCTCAAGAATATCTATCCCCATCCTGATAACCAGAGGGAGAAGTTCTTCAATATGCCCATGCCAGTGATAACATACATAGTTTTTGTTACCGCTTCTCAATATATCTATCAACTTTTTGTCATACCTCAAAACAAAATCACAAAAAACTTTTTTGATGTCAGGGAAGTATTCCACAGGTATATTCGGAACAGTTGCATATTCAGCTCCCCTTATCCTGATTATAGCGTCTGAAACAGCCTTTGATATAAAACCGTAAAGGTTTATAAGCCGTTCCTGCATTTTTTCAAGAACCTGGTGTATGAGTTTCGGAAATGAGAGTATGAAGTTTGGCATATCACCTGGAGCAAACAGTTCTGCAATAACTGCAAGTGGGTCGGGCAAGGCAATAACCACAACACCTTTATCTCCGAGTTTATTGACAATCTGGTAATAATCAGACAGGTCAGGATTAAAAGGGACATAGGGCAACTCAAGAAATTTCTCTATATCTCTTTCACTCTCCACCCATGGCTTTTGGATCCACAGGTGCATACTTGTATTTGATGTCCTGGCAGAACGTGTCAACCGACCCAACCGGGTGGTTACAGTGAGATGAACCATTCTGGAAAGCGGTGTATCCTGAAATTCTTCCGTCTTAACCTCAATACTTCCGGGAGCAGAGAAAAAGAAACCCGTTTTAGGACGGTAAAGATGGAAGGTATCCTGACACTCACGTGCAACCTGAAGAAGTCTTTCAAAACTCTTGTGGCCTGCCCAGAAACTCTCGCTATCAAAAGGGTCTATCTTGTAAAGTGAAACAGGCACCCTGTCAGGCATATCCCCCATTAGAACCGTCATAATTCTTTCTTTAGACGTCATATATCACCCGTTGAGCCGTAGAATCCTGTCAATACTCAGTGAGGTATTGTAAACTACGGCATCAGAAGAATGTTTGTAGGGACCTGTTTCTGCAGTCAGGTAACTGTCATAACCAGTATCTTTCAAGGCTTTCATTACCTCAGGCCAGTTAACATCTCCTTCCAGTAAATCACAAAAACCAGTGGCATTGCCTGCACTCAGTTTAAAATCTTTCAGGTGTATCCTTTTTATCAGTTTGCCCAGAATCCTTATCCACATTTCAGGGAAACCAATAACCAGAACATTCCCGATGTCAAAATAGACCCCAACGTAATCCGATTTCAACTCCTCAACAAACCTCTTCATCTCCAGAGGACTGAGAAGAAACTTGTTCCACACATTCTCAACGCAGATATATACACCTGTTTTCTCGGCGGTATCAAGTGCTTTTCTTATGGATTCCTGACTCCTCTGATATGCCACATCGTAACTTACAACATCACCGCTTGCCCAGTCTGCCTTTACCACTCCCGGCACCACCAATAAAGCATCTGTTCCCATCCAGTTACATATCTGCAGGGACTTTTTAAGCAGTTGCTCTCCTTTCCTCCTCTTTTCCGGGTCATTGCTCGTGAGTTGAAATTCCCATAAACCCCTGGGAAGAAGACTTGCTACATCCAGACCGGCCGACGTCACCTTTTCTCTGACCGCTTTTACCTCAGACTCCTTACTAAGCATATTTAAAACGCCACCTTCCATATCAATGTTCAGTTCAACCCCTTCAAATCCTGCATCTTTAATTATCTTTAGACCTTCTTCAAAATCAGTGCCTTTCGGAACCGCTACAATATTTATGCTCTTCTTCATCTTTCCCTCCCTACCCTGCTAAG
>DYKC01000137.1 GCA_020722825.1 Vermiphilus sp. | reverse complement strand
CTGAAACTTGTCAGTTGAAAACAAAAAAGTTATACTGAAGTATTATGAATATGAAAGCAGTGTATCTTATAAAACCCGGCGTTATTTCCATAGAAGATGTTCCTGTTCCTGAAATAAGAGAAGACACAGATGTGCTTGTTCGCATAAAAAGCGTGGGCATTTGTGGCTCTGACATCCATTATTTTCTTAAAGGCAGGATAGGAAACAATGTTGTTACTGAGAAGATTATTCTGGGCCATGAATCTGCTGGCGATGTGGTTGCTGTTGGGAATTCAGTAACCAGCGTCAAAAAAGGGCAGAAGGTTGCTATAGAACCTGGTATAACCTGTGGAAAATGTGAGCACTGCCTCAAAGGAATGCCCAATCTCTGTCCGGATGTTAAATTTTTCGGTACCCCTCCTGTTGATGGGGCACTGAGAGAATACGTTGTTATGCCGGAGAAAAATCTTATACCGCTTTCTGAAGGGCTTGGCTATGATGAAGGCGTACTTTCCGAACCTCTGGCGATAGGAATCCACGGTATTAAACTCAGCAGTTTTTCGTTGGGGGATGAGGTTGCAATAATCGGTGCGGGGCCGATAGGACTCTCCATACTGTTTACCGTTAAGATGGGCGGTGCGAAAAGGGTATTTATAAGCGACCTTATTCCTGCCAGGCTTGAGATGGCAAAGAAACTTGGTGCGGACAGGGTTGTACTTGCGGGGAAAGAAGATATTGTTGAGGTGGTGAGAAAAGAAACAGGCGGACGCGGTGTGGACATTGGATGCGAAGCGGTCGGTAAGATAGAGACCTTCAAGCAGGCCAGTGAGGTTGCAAGAATAGGCGGGGAGACGGTTATTTATGGTATACCTGACGATGACAGAATAGAATTTGATGCACATAACATCAGAAGGAAACAGTTGCGTATTACGAACGTGAGAAGGTCTGCAGGTGTGACCCAACTTGCTCTTGACCTTATGAAGCAGAAAAAATTGCCTTTTTCTTCAACAGTCACTCATAAATTTCCACTTAAAAAGGTTGAAGAAGCATTGAAGATAGTATCCGAGTACCGGGGTGGTGTAATAAAAGCGATCATAACTTTATAAAAATAGGGAGACTGAATGGTAAAGATAGACTTAAACGGAAAGATGGGAATAGTGACAGGAGCCGCTTCAGGCATAGGAAAGAGTATTGCTTCAAAACTGCTTGATGCAGATGCATCGGTTATTATCACGGATATAGATGAAAAGCGGGGAATTACAGTGGTAAAGGAGTTTGCCAGCAGGTATAAAAACAGGAAGTTATCTTTTATAAAGACAGATGTTTCTCAGAAATCTGATGTTGATGAGATGGTAAAACAGGTGAAAGAAAATTATGGGAAGATAGATTTTCTCGTGAACAATGCGGGCATATTGATACCCAGGTTACTGGTTGACCCTGAAGGGAAAGAGGAGATAACTGGAGAAATTTTTGACAGAATGATTGCGATAAATCAGAAGGGTTCATTGTTCTGTGCTCAGGCAGTTGCACGGGAAATGCTTAAAGACGGTGTGAAGGGTGTTATAGTAAACGTGACTTCAGAAAGCGGACTTGAGGGGTCAGAAGGACAGAGTGTGTATGCATCAACCAAGGCAGCCCTTTATTCTTTTACG
This sequence comes from Vermiphilus sp., assembly GCA_020722825.1. Classification (GTDB taxonomy): domain Bacteria; phylum Ratteibacteria; class UBA8468; order B48-G9; family JAFGKM01; genus JAFGKM01. Next base: position 744 of record DYKC01000137.1, on the reverse strand, counting down.
CGCAGTTGGGCAAAAGAGCTCGGCAGGTATGGTATCAGGGTTGTCGGTGTGGCCCCAGGTATTCTTGAAGCCACTGCCTTGAGAAGTCCTGAATACGAGAGGGCGCTGGCATATGCACGCGGGATAACAGTGGAAAAATTAAGGGAGTCTTACGAGAAGGTTTCTATACCGCTGGGACGTGTAGGTACACTTGAAGAGGTTGCGAATACTGTCTGTTTTCTTATCTCAGACCTTGCTTCGTATATAACTGGGACTGTGATAAATATATCCGGCGGTAAGTCCCGGGCGTAAAAGTTGTCAATGCGTTTTTATCCACTCAACCCATTTTGCAAAGTCACTTCCAAACTGCTGCCCAGTAATTTTGTGTAGTACAAATACCACGTTTTTTTCCATAAACTCGTTCATAAAAACATATGGATGATTTTTTTCAAGGAGAGGCAGTAGATATTTCAGTGATGGTTTGCCTATCTTCACAATCGCTTTTGCAGCTTCTTTACCTGGGGTTGTCCATTCTCCATAACCGTTGTATCTGCACCATACCGGCAGGCTGTCATCCAGCAGCCTCATAAGGAAAGGTGTGGCCTTATAAGCATCCTCACCTATTTTACCGAGATTGAAGGCAGCTTCGGCTCTTTCAGTTGCACTTACTGCAAACGTCTCATCCACATGTTCCTTTACGTCACCGGGGATATAAGGAAATTCAACCGCAGGTTCTGATGCAAAGACTTGCAGGGATGACAAGAG
>DYKC01000015.1 GCA_020722825.1 Vermiphilus sp. | reverse complement strand
TAACGGCACAGTCTCTTGCTGCACTGTCCACTCTGGAGGTCGCAGGGTGCAAAAACGCCTATAACAGATTCTCCTGCAGAAAAGATTTTATGCGAGTCCAGTCTTACCGCCTTCGTTGCAACCTCTTCCCGTGCTGTAAAACGCTTCGCCGCAGTTACCCTTTTTTGAATACCTTCTTTCTACTGAGTTTTATCCTGCCTTGGGCATCAAACCCCAGGAACTTGACCTTGATTTTGTCCCCTTCTTTCACCACATCCTCTACCTTGTTTACACGATGAGAAGCAAGTTCGGAGATGTGCACCAGTCCCTGCTTACCCGGCATAAATTCAACAAAAGCACCGATAGGGATTATCTTTACCACGGTGCCGTCATAAATCTTCCCTGCTTCCGGTTCTTCAACTATCCCCCTTATTACGGCAGCAGCAGCCTCACATACAGTGCTGTTCGGAGAATATACCTTGACAGTACCATCGTCAGAAATGTCTACCTCTGCTCCTGTGTCCTCTATAATTTTCTTTATAGTTTTCCCACCGGGACCTATTATAAGACCTATCTTATCAGTTTTCACCTTCAGAGAAATTATCCTTGGTGCGTAGACAGAAATTTCTGGCCTCGGAGATGAAATAGTCTGGTACATCTTCCCCAGTATTACGCTTCTTGCCTCTTTTGCCTGGGCAAGCGCCTCTTTGAATATATCAGTTGTTATCCCTGTACCCTTGACATCCATCTGGAAACCCGTAATACCCTGCTCCGTTCCTGCAATTTTAAGGTCAAGATTGCCGTAGTGGTCTTCCTCACCGGCTATGTCAGTTAGAAGTATGTATTTCTCTCCCTCTTTTATTAGTCCCAGGGAGACACCAGCCACATGTTTTTTTACAGGCACACCCGCATCCATAAGGGAAAGACTGCCGGCACACACCGTTGCCATAGATGAAGACCCGTTTGACTCAAGTATGTTGGCAACTATCCTTATGGTATAGGGAAAGATTTCCTCATCAGGTATCAGGAGAGATAGTGATCTCTCCGCAAGTGCTCCGTGGCCTATCTCACGGCGCGACGTTCCTCTCAAAAGAGCAACCTCACCTACAGAAAACGGAGGAAAGTTATAGTGCAGCATAAACCTTTTTGTCATCTCTTCATGAAGTCCCTCTATTCGCTGCTCATCCTTGCTTGTTCCAAGTGTCAGGGAAGATAGACACTGGGTCTGCCCTCTAGTAAAGAGAGCAGAGCCGTGGGTTCTCGGCAGTAAACCGACCTGGCACTCAATAGGTCTTACCTGTTTTGGGTCTCTACCGTCAAGACGCCTGCCTGTTTCCAGTATCATTTTTCTTATTTTATCAGCCAGAATCCTCTCAAAAATTTTTTTCGCAGTAGATTTCTGGGTCTCATCTTCAAACCTGGCAAGGAACTCTTCCTCTGCTGTTCTATAGAATTCTTCTCTTGCACGTTTTTCTGGAAACTCGTAAGCACGCTTTATTCTCTCAGAGATAAAAGTCTCTGCACCTTTAACCAACGTTTCATCCTCCTGCGGTAAAACCACTTCCTCTTTTTCAACAGCAAATCCCCTCTGAACTTCTATGATTTTCTTTATCTCCTTATGTCCGACCTCAATGCACTCAATAAACTGTTCCTCTGAAAATTCCTGTCCCGACCCCTCTACCATTACTATTGAATCTTCGGTTCCGGATATAATCATATCCACTGAACTATTTTCCATCTCTTTGAAGGTAGGATTTATGACGTATTCATTGTTAATAAATCCGACCCTGACAGAAGCAATAGGCCCCTTAAAAGGGATTTTTGAAGAGGTAAGAGCCAGAGATGTGGCAACAACAGAGATTACATCAGGATTATTCTCCCTGTCAGAAGAAAAAACGTTTACGATAACCTGTATCTCTTTAAAGTAATTCTCTGGGAAAAGGGGTCTGATTGAACGGTCTATTATGCGGCTTACCAGTATCTCCCTCTCACTCGGCCTTCCCTCCCTTTTAAAAAAACCGCCCGGTATCTTACCTGCGGATGAGATATGCTCTCTGTACTCGCAAGTGAGGGGAAAATACCCCAGGTCCTCCCTTGATTCCTTTGAACTTACAACGGTGGCAAGCAGAATGGTATCATCTACTTTTGCCCATACCGCACCGTCGCTTTGTTTGGCAACAAAACCTATCTCCATTGATAAATTGTGCTTGCCAAACGGTATTTCAACTTTTTTCTTCATTTCTCTCACTTTCTGAGGTTTAATTTCTTAATAATTTCCTGATATTTGGCAGGGTTTTCAATCTGCAGATATTTGAGAAGTTTCCGTCTCTGTCCGATAAGTTTCAAAAAACCTCGCCTTGAATTGGTGTCCTTCTTGAACTTTTTGAAATGCTCATTAAGAGCCTCTATTCTTTTTGTCAACAAAACAATCTGTACCTCCGGTGAACCAGTATCTCTCTCATGCCGTCCAAAATTTTTTATAACCTCTTGTTGTTTCTGTTCGGTTAATAACATTTTGATTCTCCTCTCTCTCACCCCTTAAAAGACGGAATTAGAGATTCGGATTTAGGGATTCGGAAAATGCCTTTCCTGCTTTTGTCTTTCCCGAACCTCCAATCCCGACTCACTAACCCCTGTCTTTTGTGGTAAGAAGTTATGATTTATCCCTACAGTTTTCTCTTATAAAAGTATATCCCTTCCAAAAATTTTTGTCAACAAGGAATTCTATGGTAAATTATATATTCTATGAACAGGTATAAAAAGGTAAGGGGAATGCACGACCTTCTGCCGTATGAAACGGAAAAGTGGCAGTCTGTTGAAAGAACATTGATGGATGTTGCCAGACTCTATGGATATAAAGAGATACGGGTCCCTGTAATAGAAGAACGGGCTCTCTTTGAAAGAAGTATTGGTTCTTCTACTGATATTATTGCAAAGGAAATTTATTCCTTCAAGGATAGAAAAGGGCGCGACCTTGCACTGAGACCCGAAGGAACAGCCTCTGTTGTTAGGGCATTCCTTGAATCTGAAATGCCTTATGCAAGAAAAATTACAAAACTTTATTATTATGGACAGATGTTCCGATACGACCGTCCCCAGAAAGGGAGATACCGACAGTTCTATCAGTTCGGCACAGAACTTTTTGGTGGAGCGGACCCGTTTTTTGACGGTGAAGTTATCGAGATGCTTAATGCTATGGTTAAAAACCTGAATCTTCCCGGCTACTTTTTCAGCATCAACACCCTCGGCTGTCCACAGTGTAAAATCAGGTATACCGGGATAATAAGGGAATGGATGTCAGGTAGACGGAATAAACTCTGCAATGACTGCCAGATACGTCTTGAAACTGCACCTCTCAGAATACTTGACTGTAAAAACACAGAATGCAGGGAGATTACAAGATACGCGCCTGATATTAGAGAAACACTCTGTGAGGAATGTAAAAGACATTTCGGGCAGGTTGAGGAATACCTCAGGAAGGCAGACATTCCATACAGAGTTCAGCCCAATCTTGTCAGAGGACTTGACTACTACACAAGAACCATATTTGAAATGTTTGCCGGGGATGACGAAAATGCGGTGGCCGCAGGCGGAAGGTATGATTCTCTCGTGAGCGACCTCGGTGGACCGAATATACCAGCGATAGGATTTGCTATCGGAATGGAAAGACTACTCTCCCTTATAAAAGATAAAACGAAAAAAACTTTTAATTTTGTTTACTGCATATGTATCGGCAGACAAGCAAAGATTAAAGGAATTGAGATTGCCCGTTCACTGAGGGATGCTGGAATAATTACGGAGATTGATTATGAAGAAAGGGGACTGAAATCGCAGATGAAAGAGGCAAACAGATCAGGGGCACGATGGTGTATTATACTGGGAGAACAGGAACTGGAAAAGAATGAAATTATAATAAGGGATATGGTTACAGGAAAACAAGAGAATGTTGCGTACGGCAATTACCTTGAGATAGGGAAGGAGTTAATAAATGCTGAGAAGCCATAACTGTGGAGAGTTAACAAGCAGAAACCTTGGAGAAACAGTCAAAATTTGCGGATGGGTACATTCCATAAGGGACCATGGAGGTGTAACCTTCTTTGACCTGAGAGACAGATACGGAATAACTCAGGTAGTATGCTCACCTGCCGATGTTGATAAAAAACTTTTTGAGGAAATAAAACTACTCAGAAATGAGTGGGTTGTCGCCATAGAAGGGACAGTTGCAAAAAGACCTCCGGAAACTGTAAATCCCAAACTATCAACTGGTGAGATAGAAATCCAGATAAAAAAAATCCGTGTGCTTAACAAATCCCTGCCCCTGCCTTTTGAAATCTCCGAGGCTGACAAGACAAATGAGATGTTGAAATTGAAATACAGATATCTTGACATCCGCAGTTCAAGGCTCAAACACAACCTCTGTAAAAGAGCCCTTTTCTCCCATAAGATACGTGAGTTTTTAACCTCTGAAAAGTTCGTTGACATAGAAACTCCTGTACTCACAAGAAGCACTCCGGAAGGGGCAAGAGACTTCATAGTCCCTTCAAGGATGAATCCCGGAAGATTCTATGCACTTCCGCAGTCTCCCCAACTTTTCAAACAACTTCTTATGATAGGCGGTATGGACAGGTATTTCCAGATTGCAAAGTGTTTCAGGGATGAAGACCTGAGGGCAGACAGACAACCTGAATTCACACAGATAGATATTGAAATGTCTTTTGTTGAAGAAGATGACGTCATATCCGTCACTGAAAGAATGCTTCAGTATGCAATTAAGGAGACCTTCGGGATAGAAGTAAAAACACCTTTTCCGAGGATATCATATGACACAGCAATATCAAAATATGGGTCTGACACCCCTGATATGCGTTTCCCTGTGGAATATAAAGATTTTTCCGGGACGTTCAGGAAAACAGAGATAAAAATACTGAATAGCATTCTTGAAAAGGGCGGGATAATAAAAGGATTCTCGGTTGCCGAAGGAGAAAGAATATCACTGAAAGATATAGAAAACCTGGACAGGATGGTCAGAGAAGCAGGAGGCGGAGGACTGGGATGGATAAGATTCAAAGGAAACGAGGTGCAGAGTCCGTTCAAAAAATTTATAACGCCTGAAATCGCATCTGAGTTAAAGCCTGAAAATAAATCCGAAAATTGCATAATCATCTTCCTCGGAGGTAAGATAAAGCAGGTAAACGAAAATCTTAACCTTATTAAAAAAACTGTTATGGAAAAACTCTTTCAGCCCCAACCCGGTACCTTCATATTCACATGGGTCACAGATTTTCCTCTTTTTGAGTACAACGAGGAAGAGAGGCGGCTTCAGGCAGTACACCATCCTTTTACATCACCGAAGGAAGCAGACATCCCAAAATTTAAAACAGACCCTGCTGGGATGAAATCCAGAGCATATGACATTGTTTTAAACGGCATAGAGATTGGCGGGGGCAGTATAAGAATAAACGTAAGAGAAATACAGGAGGAGGTTTTTAAAACCATTGGGATCAGCAGAGATATATTTCTTGAAAGGTTCGGTTTTCTCCTTGAGGCACTTGAATATGGAGCTCCGCCTCACGGCGGTATTGCTCTCGGTCTGGATAGACTTATCATGCTCTTGACAGGGGAGGAAAGCATCAGGAACACAATCGCCTTTCCAAAGACACAAAAAGGAACCTGTCCATTGACAGATGCCCCGGGGTATATTGAAGAAAGACTGTTAAGAGAAAACAAAATAAAAATTGACATAGATAGAACCGGGTGATATATTATCCAGTAGGTTAAACTGGAAATCTGAAACCCTGAATAATAATTAAAAAAATAGGAGAGAAAAATGAAAAAAGAACTCAGTGTAGGGCTACTGGCAGTGCTGTTTATGTCCGGTTGCGCAACGGTTCAAAAACAAAAGGAACCGACAAAAAGTGAACTGGAGATTATGGACATTAAAATGAAACAGTTACTTGCAATGTCGGAAACAAGCCTGGAAGTAAGCAGAAAGGCAGAAGAACTCGCACAGAAATCTCTTGAAACCAGTCGAAAAGCAGAACTCACAAGCCAGAAGTCACTGGAAGCCTCAAACAAGGCTACGGAGGCAGCCAACGAAGCAAGGAAGTTTGCAGAAAAGGAGGTACAGAAAGCAACCAAAGCAACAAATGAAACGAGAAAGTTTGCAGAGAAAGAGTCACAAAAGGCAATAGATGCCTCAAACAGGGCTTCAAAAACAGCAATGGACTACGCGGACCGCTCGGCAGAAAGAGCCATTGCAAAAGCAAACGAAGCCATAAAAGCAGCAAATGCATCAAGTGAAAAATCAATAGCCGTTGCAAACCAGACTATTGCAGAAATCAACCGTCTGAGAGCCACCATAAAAATGCAGGAGGAACAGGAACCCATTCTTAAAGAAGAACCTGTTAAACCTGCTCGTGCCACAGGAGTTTACACAATAAAACGAGGGGATACCCTTAGCAGGATTGCACGCCAATATTACAAAAATGCAGGAAAATGGAAATTAATATACAACGCTAATAAACAAATTATAAAAAATCCAGATGTGCTTATCCCCAGAACAAAGATAGTTATACCATAAAATGCCCCTGATTAAAGAAGTCTATCTTACCAATGAAGAAGCCCAGACAATCGCTGGGGTCAGAGATACAAATCTTGAGTATATGGAACAACTTCTGAAAGTTAAAATTTTTGCAAGGGGTAATATATTAAAGATAAAAGGAGAGGAAGCACCTGTTGAACAGACAGTTAAATTGCTGGAAAAAATAAAGGATTCTTTGGTAGATAAAAAAAGTCTGAACAAAAGCGAAATACTTAAACTTGCGGAACAGAGTCCGACCTTTCAACAGAAAAAACCTTTAGATACGGAAACTATACTGGTAGATTCAAAAAGAAAAACGATTCACCCCAAGAGCCCAAATCAGAAAAAATACATCCAGTCCATAAGGAATTATGACCTTGTAATGGGTATTGGTCCTGCAGGAACAGGCAAGACGTACCTGGCAGTTGCCTGTGGTATTGAGATGGTTAAACAGGGTAGATTTCAGAAAATAATACTTACAAGACCTGCTCTTGAGGCAGGGGAGAAACTTGGTTTTCTACCCGGTGACCTTGAAGAAAAAATAAGACCCTATCTACAGCCCATATATGATTCCTTATATGACATAATGCGCTATGATGAAATAAAAAGATGGACAGAGCGCAGGATACTTGAGATTATTCCTCTTGCATATATGCGGGGCAGAACCCTGAGCGACGCCTTTATCATACTTGATGAAGCCCAAAACACCACATTTGAGCAGATGAAGATGTTTCTGACAAGACTCGGGCAAAATTCCAAAGCAGTGATAACAGGTGACATAACACAGATAGACATTCCACTTTCATATGTAACGTCCGGTCTGGTGGAAGTACAGAATATCCTCTATGGAATAAATGGTATAAAATTCGTATATTTTTCAAACAGGGATGTTGTCAGACACTCCCTGGTAAAGAAAATAATAAGTGCTTATGAAAGGCACCACAAAAAAAGGGAATCCCAGATTTCAGATAAAAAATTCGCAGAGGACAATAAGGGTTAATGTTGATGCTATAAAAGTGTGCCTTGAGGAATGTGCAGAATTGTTCGGCAGCCCTCCGTCAGAAATAGGAATTATACTAGTAAGTAATCGTAAAATAAAAAAACTGAATAGCCAATTTCTTAACAAAAATAGCGTTACCGATACAATGAGTTTTAAAATTTCTCGCAACTATGGAGAGATTGTAATTTCAGCGGAAACAGCAGAAGAAAACGGTAAGACATACGGTCTGACAACCGAAGAAGAAATTCTGTACCTGATTGTACACGGTTATCTGCACCTTAAAAACTATAAAGATTATACGGAAAACGAACGCAAGATAATGTTTAAAAAACAGAACAGTCTTTTCAAAAAAATACTCAAGGCATCCAGAGGCAAATGTGGTAAATATGGGAAAAAACAATAAAAAACAGGATATTGTTACAAGTTTCAATTCTGCACTGACAGGGTTGATTTACGTCATAAAAAAAGAAAGAAATTTCAAGATACACTTGATTGTTGCATTTTTCGCCATGCTTGCAGGATTGTTTTTGAAATTGCCTGTTCCGGAATTCCTGTTATTGCTCATTGTTATTTCACTGGTACTGATAACCGAACTTATAAATACCGTCGTGGAAATAGTCATTGACGTTTTTATAGAAGACTATCATTTTGAAGCGAAAAAAGCCAAAGATATCTCAGCCGCTGCAGTTTTACTTTCAGCAATACTATCTGTAATAGTTGGTTATCTTGTTATAGTCAAACATTTTCCTGCCGGCTGGAGAAATGTGTTTTATAACATAGCAAATTCTCCATGGTATACAAGTTTTGCAGCGCTGATTCTGGTTGTATCCCTTTCTCTCATTTTGAAGTTTGTGATAGAAAAAAGATATTCCCTTTCCGGAGGAATGCCCAGTATTCACAGTGTCATAGCCTTCAGTATCTGGACAGCAATATCAATTTTTACTTTCAGGGAATTTCCTGTTATCTCTCTGCTCGTCTTTATACTTGCCTTCTGGGTAGCACAAAGCAGGGTCATTAGAGGTATCCACAATATGGCAGAGGTGGTTATCGGAGGTATTATCGGAATTTTCCTCACAACACTTTTCTTTCAGTTGATAGGTGTCATATCAAAATAGATTTGAGATGCATAGGGGGTAGCAGATGAAGGCATTGAAAAAGTATTTTTTTTCAGGTTTAATATTTGTTATTCCGGTCTCTCTTTCCATCTGGATACTGTTTAAAATAATAAGTTTTCTTGACAACATCGTCGGTAGTTTTTTAAAAAAATATTCCCCTGATTTCTATACCCCCGGAATTGGATTCTTTTCACTTATACTCATCATCCTGTTACTGGGTTTCCTTGCGGATAATTTCCTCGGCAAGAAACTTCTCAATCTATTTGAAAGTCCTTTTGAAAGAATGCCGATAATAAACAAGATATACGTTTTCATAAAAAGCGTAAGTCAGAGTCTTCTGCATGGCAGAACAACGGCTTTTAAAGAGACCGTGAAGATAGAATTTTTCAGCGGCACGTACACAATAGGTTTCATCACAGGAGAGTCACGTCTGAATGACAAAGAGGGATTTGTTAGCGTTTTCGTCCCCACTGTTCCAAACATAAGTACAGGGTTTTATCTTCTTGTCCCTGAAAACAGGATTGAGAAATTGAATATCTCTGTGGAAGAAGCCCTGAAAATGGTTATATCAGCGGGAATATTTGAACCTAAAGATGCCTCCTCTAAAAACAGAAGCGATAGTACTGAAAAAAAATGATTTCAGGGAAACCAGCGTCATCCTTACCCTGTATACCAAACACCTGGGTAAAATCAAGGGATTGCTGAAAGGTGTGCGAACTGAAAAAAGCCGTATTTCTCCCCTGACTTTCAGTCAGGGAGCACACATACTGGCTTTTTTTTACATCAAAAGATTTTCAGAACTGAATCTGATAAGCAACCCGTCATTGGTCAACTGCTACGAGATAACATGCAAAGAAAATTTAAAAGCGTGGTATCTCGCGCTTAACCTTGTTAATCTGTTTACCCCCGAAAAGGAAAAAGACGAAAGGATCTTCAATCTGCTTGCAGAGACAGGCAGGATGCTGACCAGCATAACTACCCCGGAAATCCTTTTCGTCATTTTTAAACTGAAACTTATAAAGATACTCGGTTACGGGATAGAACTTTCAAGATGCGTCGTATGTGGCAGAGAGGAAAAAACAAACATCTTCAGCGGTAAACTGGGCGGTATTGTCTGCAGTCACTGTAGGTATAAGGACCCGCATGCAATAAATATCTCTTTGAAGGTACTTAGGGTTATGCGCCAACTGGAAAGTATGCAAATTGAAAAAGCAGGTATAATAAAAAGCGTGCCGGAAGAAATACTGGTAAAGACGAATTTTTACGGCAACATAACATTGAATTATCATACCGGCATTGATAAAATATGGTGGGCAAATGAGGAAAATCTCTTATAAAAGAATCATTGAAGAAGTTTCTAAAATGGTCGTAGATACGGCGTATTATCTTCCGAAAGGTGTGCAAAGATATATCCGAAAGAGTTACAGGATTGAAACAGGTCTTAGCAAAAAATATCTCGGAATCATACTTGAAAACTTAAAAGTCTCGGAAAAAGAAAAACTACCGATATGTCAGGACACAGGGCTGTCAGTATTTTTTGTTGAACAGGGCTGTGATGTAATAATAGACACAGGGAAGTATAAAAACCTTGAAGAAATTATCAATGAAGGGTTGAAACGGGGAAGCAAAAAAGGGTTCCTGCGCAATTCTGTCGTTTCTCCCCTTGAGCGGAAAAATACCGGTACAAATACACCCGGAGTGGTTCACATCCTTTCCGGTAAGAAAGGTATGTTTAAAATAAGTCTCCTGACAAAAGGGTTCGGTGCGGAAAACACTTCAAGACTGGCAATGCTGAATCCCTCTGCAGGTAAAGTGGGTATTGAAGAATTTATTTTGAAGACAATTAAGGAGGCGGGTTCTCTACCCTGTCCTCCTGTTTTTGTAGGCGTGGGGATAGGAGGCACCTTTGAAAAGGCCGCTATTCTGTCCAAAATGGCCCTTTGCAAAATTGGGGAGAAGTCCGTGAACAGAAACTGGGAAAAATTAATTTTGAAAAAGATTAACTCCCAGTTGAAAATTGGGCCCGGAGGATTCGGAGGCAGGACAACTGCCCTGGATGTGCGGATAGAAACATTTCCCACGCACATAGCAGGGTTACCCGTTGCAGTAAACATCTCCTGCTGGGCACACAGGTTCGGGACAATTACACTGTGACTCCCCTTCCTTCCCTCTCCCTTACGGAGAGAGGGCAAGAGTAAGGATGATACGAGATATTATGAAAAAGATAGAATTTCCGCTGGAGAACGACAAACAGATCAGCAGATTAAAAGCCGGCGACGAAGTTGAGATTTACGGAACAATTTATGTGGCACGTGATGCCGCACATAAAAAGATGATTGAGGCTGTATTAAAAAAATCTCCCCTGCCCTTCCCGGTCAGAGGAGGTCTTATCTACTATATGGGCCCAACCCCTGCACCGCCCGGTAAAGTGCTTGGCTCCTGCGGACCAACCACCAGTTCAAGAATGGATAAAAATACGATACCACTTCTGAAAGCAGGACTGAAGGCAACAATGGGCAAGGGAGATAGGAGTAAAGATATAGAAGATGCCTGTAGAAAATATGGTGCCATATACCTCCTTACCTATGGGGGGTGTGGTGCGTACCTCAACAGGTTTGTCAAAAAGGCGGAGTGTTTTGCATACTGTGAACTTGGACCCGAAGCGCTCTACAGACTTGAGGTTGATGGATTCCCAGCGATAGTTGGTATTGATAGTAATGGCAAAAACCTTTATAATAAATGATTCATACGCGCCCATAGTTCAATGGATAGAACGTCAGGTTGCGGACCTGAAAGTTGCCTGTTCAAATCGGGCTGGGCGCATATGCGGGGCGTGGCTCAGCCTGGTTTAGAGCGCTTGGTTCGGGACCAAGAGGTCGGCGGTTCAAATCCGCCCGCCCCGATTCGCAATCTTCTATAGAGGAGAGTGAACTGATTTTTCCCTGACGCTTAACCAGAGTTCCTCCACGCTATATAGACAATTTAATTGAATTGGTAATACCCGACCTCCTCTATTATGAACTGGCAAATGCCTTACGCTACAACCCCGCATTCAACCCAAAAGACGTGGATATGGCAGTAGAAAGCGTTTTCAAACTTGGGATTGAAACAAAAGATATGACGACTTCTTACGGATTAATTAAAACGGCTATTACGTTATCTTTCAAGATGGACGTAACCGTCTACGATGCCTGTTTTCTCGCCCTTGCACAGGAACTGGAAGCCGTTTTGATTACTGCCGATTATTCCTTCTGCAGGAAGGTTGGAACCATTAAGTTTTTGCAAAAACTCTCCGACCTCAAAATATAGAAGTGAGCCTTAAAAATCAGGTATTGACATATTAAGAATCAGAAAAGAAAGAAAGTTTACCATGTAAGGCAGTACTCTTTCGTCTATTGAAAAGTTGTTGCTGTGGTTAGCTCCGTATTTATCACCTATACCCACGAAGAGATAGGATGATGGGACCTTCTCTGAAAAAAAAGCAAAATCCTCTCCATCCATCACAGGATGAAAATCAACGATATTCTTTCTGTATAATGTATCTCGGGCAATCTGTTCAAGCAGACCTGTGAATCTTTCTTCGTTGACGCAAAGTGGAGAATAGTTATTGTATTGCAGATTCGCACTGCATCCAAAAGCAGCAGAGAGCATTTCAACCTTCTTCTTCATCTCTGTCTTTATCTTTTCCCTTGTTTCATCATCAAGCGTCCTCACAGTTCCTGTAAGTTGAACCTCCTCAGGGATGATGTTAAAAACCTCTCCACCCGAAATTTTACAGACAGATATTACGGCAGGTTTTAACGGATTGATGTTTCTGCTTATTATCGTCTGAAAACCATTTATGATTGAAGCCGAACATACTATCGGGTCATTTGTGAGGTCTGGAGAAGAGCCATGCCCTCCCTTCCCTTTAACCGTTAAATTGAAAAAATCTGTGGTAGCCAGCACCGGTCCTTTACCGAACCATATTTTATAAAGCGGAAGAAAAGGGAAAAAGTGGAATCCGATAAGATAGTCCAGTTTATTTAAAACCCCTTCTTTAATCATAAGCAAGGCACCGCCAGGCGGTTTCTCCTCACAGGGCTGGAAGATAAACCTTACGTTTACCCTGAGATGTTTTTCCATCTTCTTCAATATCTTTGCCACCCCAAGAACAACCGCTGTATGACCGTCATGTCCGCAGGCATGCATAACCCCTTTGTTTACGGACGCAAAAGGAAGTCCTGTTTTTTCTTCAACAGGCAAGGCATCCATATCTGCCCTCAGTCCGACCGTTGTCCCTGCACCTCTTTCTATGTAACCCACAACCCCTGTCCTGGCTTTTACCTCAAAGGGGATACCTGCTTTTTTTAAAACAGACTGAACCTTTTTTGATGTTTTGTATTCCTCAAAACCGAGTTCAGGATGTTTGTGAAAGTGTCGGCGTAAAGAGATAATCTCCTTTTCTATCTTTGACACTTTTCTTTTAACATCTTGTAGAGTAGACATTTTTATAAAATTTACCGCTTCAAACAATCTTTTCTATGCCACCCATATAATCTCTCAAAACCTCAGGGATAAGTACAGAACCATCCTGTTGCTGATAGTTTTCAAGAATTGCTACTATTGTTCTCGGCAGGGCTATACCGGAACCGTTAAGGGTATGGACGTAGTCGGTTTTACCTTCTCTTGTATTTCTGTATTTTATCTTGCCTCTTCTTGCCTGGAATGCCTCAAAATTTGAACAGGAAGATACCTCAAGCCATTTCTTTATGCCCGGTGCCCACGCTTCAATGTCATAACACTTACTCGCGGCAAAACTCAGTTCACCGGTGCATAATTTTAAAACCCGGTAGGGCAGTTTAAGAGCCTGCAATACCTTCTCTGCTTCTTCCACCAGAGTTTCAAGTTCCTCATAGGAGGTTTCCGGGCGAACAAATTTTACCAGTTCCACCTTGTCAAACTGGTGCAGACGTATCAAACCTCTGGTGTCCTTACCATATGCCCCGGCTTCTTTTCTGAAACAGGGGGTATATGCGGCATAATACAAAGGCAGTTTTTCTTCAGAGATAACCTCATCTCTGTGCAGGTTGGTAACCGGGACCTCTGCGGTCGGTATAAGGAAATAATCGTCATCATCAAGGTGATACATATCTTTTTCAAGTTTGGGAAGCTGTCCTGTTGTAAACATACTCTCCCTGTTTACCAGAACCGGAACCCATACCTCGGTAAAACCGTTTTTCCTGTGAAGATCAAGCATGAAATTTATCAGAGCACGGACAAGAACAGCACCATATTCCCTGAAAACAGGGAAGAAACTGCCTGCAATCTTTGAACCTCGTGGAAAGTCAAGAATACCAGTTTTTTCACCAATTTCCCAGTGTGGAAGGATTTCAAAATCTTTTCCCTCTGGAATTTCACCCCAGTTTTTCACCACCACGTTATCTTCAGCACCCATCCCTTCAGGAACAGAAGGATGAGGAATATTCGGGATTGACATTATTATTTCGTCAATCCTTTTTTCTATGTCTTTAAGTTCAGATTCACTTTTTCTTATTTCATCAGAATACTTTTTTGCCTGTCTGAGCATATCCTGAACTGAACTTTTTTCATCGTCAGAATCTCTTCTCTCAGATATCTTATTACTTAAATCCTTCTGCCAGTGTCTGCGTTCTTCAACAAAATATATTATCCTGCGTCTTTTATTATCAAGTTCCTCAAGTTCATCCCACCTTACCTTCTCACCTTTGAGTTCCGAAGATTTTTTTAACAGTTCTGTGTTTTCTCTTACAAATTTAAGTGAGTACATTCTACTTCCTTTTGTTTTTATTCCTTCTTAACCCTATATACATACTCCCCTTCTTTTATATATCCGTAATTTTCCCTGAGTATTTTTTCTGTGTAATAAGGGTCGCTTTCAAGAGACTTGATTTTTTCAAGGAGTGCATCGTTTTCTGCCCGAAGTTTTTTTATCTCCGCATTGTAATACTGGAGCTTCCTGTAATTTGTGATAAGGCTTTTCAGTCTTGGTATACTGATTAATACGAAAAACAAACAGACAAATAGTATAAAATATTTCTTCCTTTCTCTTCTTCTCATTTTATTAGATATTTACCATAATACTCGGCAGTATTCCCGAGAGATTCTTCAATTCTTAACAACTGGTTGTATTTACACAGACGTTCAGACCTGCTTAAAGACCCCGTTTTAATCTGTCCTGCATTTACGCCCACCGCAAGGTCAGCAATAAAAGAGTCTTCGGTCTCACCGCTTCTGTGGGATATCACAACACCATAACCGTTTCTCTGTGCCATCTCAACGGTCTCAAATGTCTCGCTGAGAGTACCTATCTGATTTACCTTTACAAGAATGGCATTGGCAACCTTCTTCTCTATGCCCTTCTTGAATATTTTCGGGTTTGTTACAAATACATCATCTCCGACAATCTGAATTTTACTGTTCAGTTTTTCCGTCATATCCTTCCATCCATCCCAGTCGTTCTCTGCCAAGCCGTCTTCTATTGAAAATATAGGATATTTTTTTATTATCTTCTCATAATACTCAATAAGGTCGGACGAATCTACCTTCTTCCCTTCAAAAAGGTACCCACCCTTTTCATACAGGGAGGATGCCGCAATGTCAAGGGCTATAGAAACATCTTCCCCTGCTTTATATCCTGCTTTTTCAATCGCCTCTATTATCAGTTCCACTGCCTCTTCATTCTTCTTCAGACTTGGAGCAAAACCTCCCTCATCCCCTACAGAGGTTATATATCCCTTCTCCTTAAGGGTTTTCTTTAAAACCTGAAATACCTCCGCTACCATCCTGTAACCGTCCTTGAAGGTTTTAGCACCGAGCGGCGCTATCATAAACTCCTGGATGTCAAGATTGTTGTCTGCATGCATCCCTCCGTTTATGACATTGCATAGAGGAACAGGTAAAAGATTTGCCTTAAGTCCTCCAAGATAAAAGTAGAGCGGTACATCCAGAGCACTGGCAGCGGCTCTAGCTACTGCAAGACTCACTCCCAGTATTGCATTGGCACCAAGGTTTGCTTTGTTTTCTGTCCCGTCAAGTTCTATAAGAAACCTGTCAATTTTTCTTTGCTCGTAGGAAATCATCCCTTTTATTTCAGGTGCAATAATATTGTTGACATTATTGACAGCTTTTTCAACTCCTTTGCCCAGAAACTTTTTTCCACCATCACGCAGTTCCAGGGCCTCTCTCTCGCCTGTGGAAGCACCCGAAGGCACAGCAGCCCTTCCCATTTCACCGTCCTCAAGAAAAACCTCCACCTCTATGGTCGGCGTTCCCCTTGAATCAAGAATCTCTCTTGCATAAACCTCAGATATCTTCATTATCACTCCTTTACCCCGAACGACTAAAAAACGGAATTAGCGATTCGGGTTTAGAAATTCGGAAAAACTTTTTCCTTCTTTTGTCTTTC
>DYKC01000136.1 GCA_020722825.1 Vermiphilus sp. | reverse complement strand
GCCACCTCCTGCCCAAATTATACATTACTATATTTTTGACGTCAAATTGGTATAACCACTATTTTTGGAGAAGAGCCTATTTTTCTAATGCCTTTTCCATATCTTCTTTTAATAGCTCCTCGATCTTGCGGTAGTAATTTGATTTAATCCTCATCAAATTAACAAAACCGCCTTGTCCTTCAATCGTCACGCCAATAAAAACATCCTGAAGTGCTTTATAAAATTTTTGTTCTCTGGTCACTTTAAACTCCCTTTAAGGGAGATTTTATATCTCAAATTTCTCCCCGAAATAAACCTTCCTTGAATCAGGATGCTGGAGTATCTGTTCCGGTGTCCCTTCTATCAGTATCTCCCCTTTATGTATGAGGTAAGCCCTGTCAGTAATCCTCAGTGCATCCCTTACGTTATGGTCTGTCAGCAGTATGCCTATGCCTTCTTTTTTAAGGTCTGTAATGGTACTCTGAAGTTCATAGACAGTTTTGGGGTCTATCCCTGAAAAGGGCTCGTCAAGGAGTAAAAACTTGGGATTCAGTGTTAGACTTCTGCCAATTTCCAGACGTCTCTTCTCTCCACCAGATAGGTTGCCGGCTGTATTTTTTCTCATCTCGTAGAGCCCTACCTTCTTCAGATACTTCTGGCATATCTCTTCCATCTTTCTCCTATCATTGTAATAGTCTTCAAGTATAATGTATATATTGTCTTCAACCGTAAGTTTATTAAAAAGCGATATTTCCTGTGGAAGATATAACAGTCCTTCCCTTGCCCTTCTCCATACAGGCAGGAAGGTAATATCAGACTCATCAAGCAGTATCCTGCCCCTGTCCGGAATGAGAAACCCCAGGAGCATTTCAAAGGTGGTTGTCTTCCCTGCCCCATTAGGACCGAGTAACCCTACAACCTCTCCTTTTTCCACATTTATGGAGAGATTGTCAACCGCAACCTTACTGCCAAAACTTTTTTTCAGGTCAATTGCTTTAAGCATTTTTTAAAAAAGATGGGTTTCTTTGCCTTGAACATCCGGTATATTCATTCCGAGGTGCTTATAGGCAAGTATAGTGGCTATCCTGCCCTGCGCAGTTTTTTTGATAAATCCCTTCCTTACGAGGAAACTTTCATACACCTCTTCAATTGTGTCAGATTCTTCACCCACCGCTATGGATAAACTCTTCAAACCCACAGGCCCTCCCCCAAACTTGGTAATGATGACATTCAGAATCTTTTTGTCCATCTCGTCCAGTCCTTCCTCGTCAACATCCATCTTATCAAGAGCAAGTTTTGCTATCTCAAGGTCTATTATCCCTTTCCCTTTGACCTGGGCGTAGTCGCGGATTCTTCTCAGCAGACGGTTTGCAACCCTCGGTGTTCCCCTTGAACGCTTTGCTATCTCTTCAGCGCCCTCTTCGTTTATCTCTATATGCAGAAGACCTGCCGCCCTTATTATTATCATTTTCAGTTCTTCCGTATTGTAGTAGTCCAGACGGTGCATTATACCGAACCTGTTTCTGAGCGGTGAGGTAAGCAAACCTATTCTTGTTGTCGCTCCAACAAGAGTAAAGTGCTTTAATGGAATCTTTACGGACCTGGCTTTGGGTCCCTCACCTATCATTATGTCTATACAGAACTCCTCCATACCGCTGTAAAGATACTCCTCAATATTTCTTGATAGCCGATGAATCTCATCTATAAAAAGTATGTCTCCCTTTTCAAGGTTTGTAAGAATCCCTGCCAGGTCTCCTGCCCTTTCAATCACAGGGCCCGATGTTGCCTTTATGTTCACTCCCATCTCATTGGCAATGATGTAGGAAAGCGTTGTTTTCCCTATACCTGGAGGCCCGTGAAAAAGAACATGGTCAAGTACGTCCTTTCTTTCCTTTGCCGCCTTTATAAAAACGGCAAGGTTCTCTTTCACCCTGTTCTGACCTATAAACTCAGAAAAAAATTTCGGTCTGACAGCGTTTTCATACCTTATATCATCACTTGCAGCAACCGGAGATGTCACCCTCTCTTCCATTTTTACCCTTAAAGAAATTCCCAAACAAATTCTAAATAAATTTGATTGATATTTTACGTCCTATAATTTTGAATCAGGTCCGGACTACTTTTATACCCTTCACAAGGTTTGTTAATAGGACATCTCTACATTTAGGGTTTTCATGATTAAGACAGAAGTTTGTGCCTATATAGACTAATCCGTCATCTAATTCTACAATGCCATAACCAGTATCTAAATAATAAAGCATTTGGTATCTGTTGAATTTCTATTGTCTTAGGTCTTTTCTTCGTGTAAAGATAGTCTCTGCAAACAATTTTATATTTTTCAAAGAGTTCTGTCCCCAGTGCCCCATTAGATTTTTTCCCTCTAATGTTGGTAACCCTGATATAA
>DYKC01000135.1 GCA_020722825.1 Vermiphilus sp. | reverse complement strand
CATCCTGCAGAAAATACTCCCGTATCCTGTAATACGGATAGAAAAAAACGAAGTTTCCCAGACCCCATCCGGTTAAGGGTTTTTCGCCTATAAGGTTGAGGGTTCCCCTCCAGATATAAAACCTGATGTCGGTCATAACCCAGTGGTAGAGGTGTGGATAAGCCAGGATTCCTGCGAGAAAAAACACTATGTATCCACCCCACTTCTTTATAAAAGCGCCCCTGTCGTATACAAGAAACATAACTGTTGCAATGCCAAAAACAGATGCGGATATCGCTGCACGCGATCTGGTTGCAAGGACACTGACCGAGGATATAACAAAAAAGGATATTAGCAAATACCTTTCTTTTCTGTCAATCTTCATAAAGAGCATTGAGACAGCAAGTGCTACCAGCATCACCATATGCCCTGCAAAGAAGTTTGGGTTGCCAAAGGTTGAAACGACATATCTTCTCGGTCCTAAAAAATTGAAGAGTGCAATAAGCGAAGCAATGGTACCGGAAGAAAGCCAGATATAAACATCATTCTTTTTCAGTGTAATATTCATCGCAAAGAGGAATATCAGGAAATACAGTATATAATTTTCCATCTCTTTTGCGGCTCCTGCTCCGAACGGCGCTGTAAGAGATGAAAACAAACTCCACAGGGCAAAGGTGGTGAAAAATACAAGGTTTTTCATATCAAATTCAAAGGTCTTTTTCTGTAATATGAATATAGCAGAAAGAACAAGACAGAAAAGATATCCCATGATGTTCTTTACAATAGTATAGTCATAGGCCGGTTTAAACGTAATCAACGGGCCGACAAATAAGAACAGAAAGAGAGCCGTCATTATGCCCAATCTGTAACCATCTATTCTGTTTTTTTTCCTGTTTTTCATCTATTTACTCCCTTTTGTCCCCTTAAAATGTATTCCTCAACGCTCTCGGTAGCAGTATTATTGCCATATCCAGCCAGATACTCCAGTTTTCAATATAATAAAGGTTGTACTGAAACCGTTCCTCCGATTCAATATGTCCCTCCCCTTAAGCCGTCCACCTATGCCCAACCCGTAAGACACGGTTTTACCATCAGTCTGAACATGAAATAGTTATGCTCAAAGAAAAACCTGTCTTTTACTGATATCGGTCTTGGTCCCACCAGAGACATATCTCGGTTGAGTACGTTAAAAATCTGCGGTAGTTCATCCAGGTTGTATTTTCTTAAAAACCTTCCGATTCTCGTAAGTCGTTTGTCGCCAGGACTGGTAAAAGAATAATCCTGGGTGAATGGAAACCTCATAGTTCTGAACTTGGATATTCTGAATACCTTCCCGTTGTATCCTTTCCTGTTTGAAAAAGACAGGGCCTTGTGAATCCATAGTTCAATCTGTTCCTGCAACTCAAGTGCATTTCTAAAATACAGCCCTGCATCTTCCAGAACCTCTCTGTGAAACGGTACGTCCAGGGCTATGATGCAGTTACCGCACCCCATTGCTTTCAATAATGCAGGGGCGGTTCCACCCACCTCTTTCCGTGTATGTATGCGTAGCATCCGCAGTGCATCTCTTCAATATGTGCGGGTTTGTATACCAGTCCGAGGAATCTGACCCGCTTATCAGAAACCGGCCTGATTCTGCATACGTACGGACTGTTCCAGTTTGCTCCTCCTGCTATTACGAGAAGTTTATCCGTTTAGACCCTACTGAAGCTTCTACTGTCATATTCTAGGGGTCTTTCCGGTCAAGACGGCTGCCTACTATGAAAAAGTATCTATTAGGTTCCAGACCATACTGCTGGGGTATCCCGGGATTTTCACTATCAAGGGTGTTTGCCCCGTAGGGAATGAACACACTGTTCCTGTTATATTTCCTGAGGTAATAGTCTTTAATTGCAACGGCATCCGAAACAATAACATTGGCGACAACAGTGGAAAAGAACTCTGCAAACCTGTAGTATGCCTTGGCTGCACTGCATCACTCTGCCAGTTTTCACTCCAGACCATCAACGTTTATAACCACTTTTTTTACCAAGTAGTCTCGCCATTAAAGCAAGGGGCCTCTTGACGGAATTGAATACGAGAATTACATCTTTTTACCAAACCGGTGCTTAACTCCTCCGCGCAGGTCTCAAACCCACCGTATCTTGCGGCGACTCCTCTTGTCCCAACGATTGCAATCTTCACCCCCTTATTATACAACTTTTCGCAGGCAGGATAAAAATTGACTTCGGGCAAATAAAAACTTGGCTCTTCTCCAAAAATAGTGGTTAGTATATACAGTACATAGTTCTTTGCAATATTGTCATTAAAAAGCATCTGTCAGGTCAAGTCCAATCTCTTCTGGAAAAAGATTTCTTTTGTAAGATATCCCTATCAGTTTTAACTAATCTTTTTCTAAAAGCCTGTTTTTAAGGAACT
>DYKC01000134.1 GCA_020722825.1 Vermiphilus sp. | reverse complement strand
CTAAAAACAACTTCAATTTTTGTTTCTACAGAGATATCTCTTCTCAAAGTCATCACCCCCCTATGCTCCACTACACATTAAACCCTAAAAAGGGAGGTTTATCAACTAAAATGTAAAATTAATTATGAGAAAGAACGACTATTTTCACAAGCGAAATGAACGATGCCTAATTCTGCAAGTCTTTTTTTCAAATATTCGTTCTTTTTTGCGGAAATACGTATTCCTGGTTTAACTTGCCCGCTAGTGCATAATATTTTTTATATTCATCTCACACACGAATAACGCAGAAGAATGGAACCAGGTTTTTCAGGAATAGTAATCTTTATTTTTACAAGTTCTTTTCCATTCATTCTCTTTGGATCCGGATTTCCAAATTCAGAAGTCATGCTGACCTTGTATTTTGCCTGCGGGTCAATCCCTTTCAACCCGGCTTCCATTTCAGTAAAAGCACTTTCGTGCCTGCGCAAAAATACTGCAAACCCACTTTTTAAGTCAGGGCGGTTATACTGATAGGCAAACCAGTCGTTATAAGAAATAGAGAGTGGATGCAGCAGGTAGAAATCTCCGAGGAAATACGGGCGCAGGCTTTTCAGCTCGGCTATGGCGCGTTTTGCATTTTTAACCGGGAAGTCTTTTTCGCGGATGTCATAGAAAAAAACTATTCCGCTGGACATTGTCCCGCGAAATTCGTACGGCTGGAACTTCCATACCTCCCCCGTATGAAATGGTATCCATCTGGACAGTCCTCCAACCTGGCACTGGTTACCGATATGGAATCCCATACCAAATGATAGTACGGGCACATCAGTAAAATCACTCCTCCATAAAGGGAAAGAACGGCTTATCGTTTCGAGGTCAATCCTTCTGCCGCCGCTTGCACAATTGTCAATTGCCAGCCCCGGATGGCGGCTAAGAAGTTCGTCCCACATCGCATAGAGTCCTTCTATGTGCCTGATTTCCGTCATTCCGATGCGGTCTTCTTTATCAGCCTGCTTCCAGTAGGAAAGGGGTTCAAAATTGAGATCGTGGCGGTAAATGGTAACTCCGGACTCTGAAATTATTTTTGAAATTTTTTCCGTTATGTAAGCGCGGGCTTGCGGCATACCGAGATTGAAAAGATAATTGTCTGGGTTAGCGTCTGATTTCAGCAAAAATTCCGGGTGCTCTGTTTCAATTTCTGAACCCTTGTGTGCGCGCTCTGGTTCAAACCACAGCACGAATCCCATTTTCTTTTTGCGTGCGGCTTCGCCAAGCGGTTTTAACCCGCGCGGAAAACGCGTCTTGTTTGGAACCCATGTGCCGACTTCCTTCCACCATTCATCGCCCTTTCCGTACCAGTAGGCATCCAGCCAGTAGGACTCAATTCCTATTTCGTGGGCGCGTTCAATTGCTTGAATTTCAATTTCCTCGCTCACCTTTTTGCCGGTATAATACCCGTACATCATGTTGAATGCAATCGGGGGTATCACAAGTTTGCCGTTGATGCGCGGAGCATAGCGTTCAAGAATTATTCGGCGCAGGAGATTGTTGCCGCGGACCGGGTCATCCCCCTCCCAGTTAAGAATCAATATGCGCGGCGTGCGGATTTTTTCCCCGGGATGTAAAATAAGGTGAGTGTGTTCCATGCCTGCACGGATGCGCAAGTTATTCTCGCTGCGTTCAAATTTAGCAGTCCACTGTCCCGACCATCCTATTGCAAGAACAAATCCCCCTTCAGGAAACTGCAGGTTCATAAACGGAAAAATGCCGTTTGACGACCTGCCGCCAAAGGGTGTGAGTGAAATTTCCTGCTTAGGTTTTAACTCGCTAAGCATTGGAAGAAAGTCATCTATCTGGCAAAAACTTCCTTTTGCGTGGTGCAGAAAAATTTTACCTTCTCCTGAAGGAAGTGCGAAATCAAGCGGCAAGATGTTTTCAATTATCGGACTGTCAGTCTTACCTTTGTTTTCAAATTCTGCAACCCAGTCGAACGCATTGAAATCACTGAACTCCTTTATGTGCACAGTGACGCGCAGTTGTGTAATCGGGTCAGTGAGACTTACCTGCCGCATTCTTGCGCCTTCAATCTCTTCAATAACTTCGTTTTTCTTCCACCCTGCAATAAACTTTGCAGATTCCTCGCCGTTATATTTGAAAGAGAACGGCAGTACCTTATCATCCCACCAAAATCTTCCTTTCATCTTCTGGTATAATAAAATAGAGTTAAGTAAAAGAGAGAAAATATTATTAGTAATTTCTTCTTTTACTATCCACAGGAAACTGTGGATAACTCTTTATCATTATACCCGTTTCACCTCCTTTGCGATTTTAAACTATTCTTCTTATAATGAACTTGTGTTTTTCTTAAAGTATAGTAACCGTTCACCACCTAAATAATCTTTCTCTGTCTTTACAAAGAAGCAAAGAATAATAAA
>DYKC01000133.1 GCA_020722825.1 Vermiphilus sp. | reverse complement strand
AAAGAAGCCGTGCGGATACCTGCAACTTGTGCAGTAAATCTCGTTGCCTCTTTGCCGCCAGTTGTGTTGTCCTTTTGCTTCATTGATAGCTCTTTCTCTAATCTCTGAAACATCTATTTCAATCGTTTCCTCCTGTTTCTTCTTCTGATCCTTCTCTTCTTGCATACATTTCAGGTAATTCTCTGATTTCTGCTAAAAAGGCAATGATTGACGATGCTATCAAAAATCTAAAGCCAACACTTTCTACGCTATCTTTGGAAGAGATTATCGGTCTTCCAGATAGCGGATCAATCAGATTTTTAAGGTACTCTATCCTTTGGTCAATGACCTTTTTTATCGCTTCCCACTTCGGATCGTTTTTCAAAGAGGCGATTAAGTCCTCTTCTCTCTTGCTCGCCTCAATTGGCTTTTTCTCTTCTTCAATAGCCTTGAACACCCCCAGCAACGGGGAGTTCAGAGGCGGGCTGTCCGATTCCTGTATTTGTCTGCGGGACTCCCGCTTGTCCTTTTTGACCATAGCTTGCAAAAACCTGTTGCAACTCTGGTGAGAGCTGCGATAGCACCTCCTTCATTTCAGGCGACTCAAAGTTAACAGGATTTTCTCCTTTCTGCACCTCTTCTACAGAGACAATTTTGTCCCAATCTTTGGTACCAGAAGTTATCATCCATCTCTTAAAGAGTTCTCCAAAATCTATTACCAGATTACCGAGTTTTACCTTGCCTGTTTGGCTAATTTGTTCAATGGCACCTGGCAGTTTCAATACCAAAGACAGAATACTTGTCAAGTTCTGATTTTCTACCAGTTCGTCTTTCTTCAAGGTTGAACCTGCATCAATGAAAAATCTGCAGTTCAGATTTTTGGTTTCTGATGGCTTTACTATGAGCTGTCCGTATTTGCCACTTTGAAACATTTCTACCACATCTGGATGGATTTTGGCAATAGCATCTAGTTCTTCCTTTGCCAGATAAACTTTGATTGGTTTTTCCTGCCTTTTGGTCAAAAGGTCAACAAATCTGTCCAAGACTTCCTCCAAAGCTCTTTCCATCATAAATCTATCCCAGTTGTCTCTTGCCGACTCTCGTAAGCTCATTAATTTCAATGCTTCTGGTGTTTTACCTAGTGCGGGGTCTGTCCCGGCGGTTGTGGCAACATCGGATGTTCCAAAAGCATTGAGGATGGCTGCATTCAAGAATGCATAGGTTGATTGAAAGGTGTTTGTTCCTTGCGGTGAAAGAGGAAGCTGTTGGATTGCACCAGCCTGTTTTACAAACCACTTTTTAGCCGCACCATACTCCAAACTTCTCATTACCACACCTGTAGGATTAATAAGAAGTGGAGGAAAGATAGACATCTTTACTCCGTCAAGATAAAGATTAATAAGTGAGTTTATCGCATACTGAAGAGATTTAGTTCTTTCTATTTCTCCTAGTCCGATGACTCTATCTAATAGAGGAAAGCAGTGTTTTAGTACCACTGGTAGTTTTCCATTCTTCTGCGGATTTTCTATATCTCTCAACACCACCTTTGCGTCCCGAGAGAAAGTTGTCCATCTATCGTGTTCGTATTTCGTGATAATCTCTATTCTTGGCTCGTCTCTTCCGAATACAGGATTGTCGTATTTTTCCTCTGTAAAGGATTTTTCTTCTTTTTCCTTGCTTTTTGCTTTCTCTAGTACCTTATCTATGTTTTTCCAAGTTTTTTTGTCTCGTGTTTCAAGCCACCTTTTTGAAACAAAGCTAACCACAAACACAAAATCAGAGTCGTTGAAAGATTGAACGCCTGATTGAAAGACAATGTTTCTCATTGGAATTAGCTGAAAGTCGGGTCCAATGTAGTCATCTTTTACTACCCAGTCCACCAAGACACCAAAGGAGCCATAGACATTGGAGTAAACATCCCAAAGCCTTGTTTTTGTCAAGAAGTCAAATTGAGAGTTTGCGTTTGGAATTACAAAGTTTTTAAGAAGCGCATTTAAAATTAAGTTCTTGCCAGCATCTTTTTTGGAGAACACTTGTACCGATCCAGTAGGATTTTGTGCCATCACTCTTGAAGCTCTTTCAAAGATGTAGGTTGAAAGTCTCGGATCAAAGACCTTTGATTTTCCTTCAGTTGTTTTTTGGTCTAAAGTTTTGCCAAGAAGTATCGCCTCTTTTTCTCTCCACTCTAAACGCAAGGAAGCAAGAGACTGCCAACCATTGGAGTATTGTCTTGTTAGTTCGTCTATTATAGTTTTTGCCATAAAAAAACCACGCCTTTTTCTTTTTGGCGTGGGTACAAACTTTCTACGGTATTGCCACGAAAGCTAACCCTAGCTACCTTTTATTTTAGCATCTCTATTATTGTTGTCAAATAAAGGAAATTCTATTTCTATCTCGGAGATCCAACTTACCTTTTCAATCTTTCCTTGCCGTGTCTCTACCTTGAAGTTTAATGTTTCAAACCGATGAGTCGCTAGCTCTTCC
>DYKC01000014.1 GCA_020722825.1 Vermiphilus sp. | reverse complement strand
GTAAGGTTTCAAAACAAAATCATAACTCCTCACTTTGAAACCTTAGTATCCGAGATTCGGAGTAAAGCAAATGAAGAAGTGCCTTCTGGCAGTGTAGACGATTCTCCGCCTGGTCAAGGACAACCGAATTGTCGCTGTCTATGACCTCATCCGTTACCTCCCATCCCCTGTGGGCAGGTAAACAATGCATAAAGATAAAGTCCCTTTTCGCTGTCCTCAGTAACCTACTGTTCACCTGGTATTTCTGGAAAATCTTCTTTCGTTTTTCGGTTTCCTCTTCCTCTCCCATGCTTACCCATGTATCGGTGTAGATGACGTCGGCATCAGGTATAAACCTTGCTGGGTTCTCGTCTATTATGATGAGATTTCTGTTCTTCACCTGTTTTACTATTTTTTCCGAAGGACGGTACTCTTCAGGAACAGCAACCCTTAGATTCACCCCGAGAAGGTCGGCGCCGAGTATCAGCGAATTACAAACATTATTTCCGTCACCTATGTATGTAACATTCAGTCCTTCAAGTTTCCCCTTTTTTTCGCAAATTGTAAAATAGTCAGTCAGTATCTGACAGGGATGCAGAAGGTCAGTGAGGGCATTTATTACAGGATAGGAAAAATTTCTTGCGAACTCCTCAATATCCTCCTGTTTATAGGTTCTTATAATCATCCCGCCGAGATATCTGGAAAGTACTGAAGCGGTATCCCTTACAGTCTCACCTCTGGGAATCTGCGTTGTTCCTCCTGAAAGATATAGCGGTCTGCCGCCAAGTTCCGTTATTGCAACCTCAAAGGAAACCCTTGTCCGGGTTGAAGGTTTGTCAAAAAGAAGTCCTATTGACCTGTTTTGGAGGATGCCGGAAGATTCACCTTTTTTCCTGGCGGATTTATATTGCTTTGCCATGTCAAAAATCCTATACATTTCTTCCTTTGACAGGTCGGTAACAGTCAAAAAATCTCTTTTCATTTTATTCCCGCAAGACATTCATCAAGAATTTTAGTAGCTTCGTCTATCTCCTCTCCTGTTACCGCAATTGAAGGCATAATGCGCAGAACATTTCCGTGGGTACAGTTTATCAGCAGTCTCTTTTGCAAGCAGGCGTTGACCAGTTCAGCTCCATCTCTGTCCAGTTCTATAGCAAGCATAACACCCAGACCTTTTATTCTCCTGACTATTCCAGGATATTTTTCCTTAAGGGAGTAGAGTTTTTTCCTCAGGTACGCCCCGGCTTTATTCACGTTTTCCAGCAGATTTTCTTTTTCTATTGCATCAAGAACTCCGAGGCAGGCAACACAGGCAAGAGGACTGCCCCCAAAGGTAGAGGCATGTGTCCCCGGCCCCATCAGCTCTGCTATATCTTTGCGGGCAATCATTGCCCCAACAGGGAAACCGCCACCGAGCGTTTTGGCAAGGGTCATAATATCCGGTATAACCCCGAAGTGCTGGTAAGCAAAGAGTTTTCCTGTCCGTCCAAAACCCGTCTGCACCTCATCAAAGATAAGAAGTATGTCCTTCTCTTTACAAAGGGTTTCAACCTTCTTCAGGTATTCTCTGTCAGCAACGTTTATACCGCCCTCGCCCTGTACCGGCTCAATGATAACCGCAACGGTTTGAGCGTCTACGGCCTTTTCTAAGGCACCAAAATCGTTAAAAGGAACATAGCCAAATCCCGTCGGAAGGGGTCTGAAGGGCTCATAGTACTTTGGCTGACCTGTCATAGTAACAGTAGCAAGGGTCCTCCCGTGAAAAGAGTTTTCCATTGAGATTATCCTATATCTGCCTCTTTTGTTGCCGTACAGGCGCGTCAACTTGATTGCAGCCTCATTGGCTTCAGCCCCACTGTTGCAAAAGAAGACCTTTCCACCGAAAGAGAGTTCTGAAAGTTTCTTTGCAAGGAGTCCCTGCCAGGGATGGTAGTGGTTGTTTGCTATATGAATAAGGAGGGAAGATTGTGCTTTTATTGCCTCTACAACCGAAGGATGACAGTGACCTAATCCGGAGACCGCCCACCCCGGGAAAAAATCCAGGTATTTTTTGCCATCTATATCCCACAGGTAACTTCCCTTCCCTTTTACAAAAACAAGTCCGGTTTTGGTGTATGAACCTATTATGTAGTCATTATAATTTTTTATCACCTCTTCTCTATTCATCTTAGAATCTCCGTACCAACGCCGTGCTCGGTAAAAACCTCCAGTATTATTGAGTGCGAAATGTTTCCACTCACTATGTGAACCTTCCGTACTCCTTTTTTTATGGAAGATATTCCAGCCTTAACCTTGGGTATCATTCCACCCTTTATTGTATTTTCCTCTATCAAATCTTCTGCCTCGGATACCTGGAGAACCGATATGAGAGTATCAGGATTCTGGGTATTTCTCATAACCCCCAGAACGTCAGTAATAAAAATCAATTTTTCTGCCTGCATTGACTCCGCAATCCCCGCAGCAACTGAATCTCCATTAATGTTATAAAGATTCTCGTCTTCTCCGTAAACAAGAGGAGCCATAACCAGTACGTGGTTATCTTCAAGCCGGGTATTTATATACCCTGTGTTCACACTGCCCACCTGCCCGACAAAACCGAGGTCAATTACCTCTTCTCCCCGCTGGTAGTGAATCCTTCTGGCATTCATAAACTTCTCTTCAGGCAGAAGAGCGGAAGCATTTACCTTCAGACTCTCCCTAAGATACTTCACTATGTCATCCCTGACACCAAACAAAACCCCCTTAACTATCTTCAGGGTATCTTCATCCGTAACCCTGAGCCCGTCAATGAAAACCGGTTTTTTCCCTCTCTTTTCAATCTCTTCGGTAATGAAGGGACCTCCTCCACAAACCAGCACGGTTTTAATTCCAACTGCTTCAAGAAATGCTATATCCCGCAATACGTTTTCCCTTAAGGATGAGAGCCTGAAGATGCTCCCTCCGCATTTAACAACAAAAACCTTATTTCTATATTCCTTTATGTAGGAATACGCCTCAACGAGAACCTCTGCCTTTTTAATCACCTCTTCTTCCACTTTCTTTTCTCCTTTTAGCTGACATTGCCAAAACAAAATCCTAATTAGTCTGTTATTTTACCACTTTTTGTTTAACATTCAAGATTATTCTGTCAGTATTCTGTAAATTTGCCTGTACTTATTGATAGTCATACGGACAACTTCTTCTGGAAAAGCAGGAGGCGGAGAATTCCTGTCCCAGTCTGTGGAAAGAAGGTAGTCCCTTATGTATTGCTTGTCCAAACTGACAGGGGATCTGCCGGGAAAATATCTGCTCTTTTCCCAGAAACGGGACGAATCAGGAGTGAAAATCTCATCTATAAGGATAACCTTATCTTTATAAATCCCGAATTCAAACTTCGTATCGGCAATTATTATACCTTTCTTTTCAGCATAAGCAGATGCCTTTTTATACAGAAGAATTGATTTTTCTTTGAGCATAACCGCAATTTCTCTGCCAATCATATTCTCCATCCTTGAAAAATTTATATTTACATCATGTTTTCCTTTTTCTTCCTTTGTTGCGGGAGTAAAAATCGGTTCGGGTATCTTATCCGCTTCCTTCATCCCTGAAGGAAGTTTTATGCCACAAACCTTTCCGTTCTGAAGATACTCTTTCCATCCACTGCCCGCAAGATATCCTCTTACAACGCATTCAATCGGCAGTCTCCTGACCTTTCTGACAATAACCGACCGGTCGCGCAATGAAGTCAATTTCTGCAGACTTTCTGGAAATCTGGAAAAATCACCCTCCAGGATGTGATTATCCATAGTATCCTTGAGATAGTCAAACCAGAATAATGACATTCTGGTAAGAATTATCCCTTTTTCAGGAACTGGCGTTGGCAGTATGTAATCAAAGGCAGAAATCCTATCAGTGGCAACCATTAACATCCTGTCATCCCCTAGTTCAAAGAGTTCCCTGACCTTGCCCGAATAAATTTTATTCAGCCCGGGTATTTCAATCTTGTACAGGGCCTGCTCCTGTTGTTCTAAATTCATGCTGTACCTCCTGAATAGTAGTCGTTAGTCTAACCTTCTTTAAAATAACATGCAGACTGTTTATCATTCTCCCACACTTTTACACACTCCACTGTAACCGGATATGATTTCAAACCAGTTTGCATTTTACTGTAGATGTAGAATGAAATATTCTCAGAGGTAGGATTAATCTTTTTGAAAAAGGGTATTCTGTTAAGGTCTTTATGATCCAGAATAGATATAATTTTCCTGAGTTTTTCTTTAACAATGTGAAAGTCTATTAACAAACCTGTGGCATCAAGTTTTTGTCCTTTAACCGTCACACTTACCTTCCAGTTATGTCCGTGGATATTCTCACACTTGCCCTTATATTTTCTCAGTCTGTGGGCAGAAGAAAAAACATCCTCAACGGTTATCTCATACATATCATCCCTCCCCTGACCGTAAATCCCGGGTGAACAACGGTGTAGCTAACAGAGCAAAAAGGGGAGATCTAATTTGAAACTATCCCTCTGAACTTCAGATAATCCAGTAATGCTTTGCCGAGAGTCTCCGCTATCGCCTGTCTCACCTCAACATCTTTGAGGTTTAACTCTATATTGGGGTTACATAAAAACCCGATTTCTGTCAAAATAGCCGGCATAGGAGTATATCTCAAAACATAAAGATTCCTGCGTTTCGTGCCCCTGTCAGGGGTTAACAGTCTTTCTGCCAGACGCTCCTGAACAAAATCGGCAAGTATCCTGCTCTCATCAGATACAGACGTTGTACTTAAGTCCTCCAGTATCTTTGCGACCGCGGAATCATAACCTATATCCTCTTTTAGTCCTTCAACATTGGAAGGGGGCGATAGAAACGCCACATTCTCCTTCTCTGCTGAATAGTAGGTTTCAAATCCATTTGCATCCTGCCTTCTGTCCCTTGAAGAATTGGCGTGAATACTGAAGAAGACGCCCGCATTTATGTCCTTTGCCATCCGTACACGGTCTTCAAGAGATACGTAAATATCACTGTGTCTTGTCATATAAATCTTTACGTGGGGGGATTTTCTCAGTTCTCTTTTCATATAGTTGGCCATACGCAGAGCAATATCCAAATTTACATCCTTTTCCTTCAGTCCGAAATAACCAACAGCTCCAATATCTTTACCACCATGCCCCGGGTCTATCAAAATTATGAACTCTTCTCCCTTTCCTTTCTTCTTTGAAGGCGCTTTTTCAACATCAGTCTCTTTCTCCTGACTTGAAACTGTGGATTTTTTTTCTATACCTGCCAGTATATTATCAAATCCATCCACAGGTAGAAGTATTTCTCCTTCAATTTCTTTAACAGGTCTGACTATATTTTCTGTTTTTCCCCGGAATATAACCTGTTCACCATTCAGTTTGAATTTTATCTCACTGCCATCATAGATTATGAATATTCGGTCTTCCACCCTGCCCCACGAGCCTTCGCAGTCTAAAATCCTCAATAGACTTTTCAGGGAGACATATGAAGTGTTTTCTATTATGTAGGTAGGAATCTTCCTTTCCCTTATTTCTTTACGTAGGTCAATGGCAAAAGAGGAGAAAGATAGAAAAAAAACCAGAAAAAAAGCAGAAATATTTATTTTTTTTTGCATGCCATCGTTTTATTTCTGTGTTACTGCAAAATCTCCCTTTACAAAATGTGGAAATAAAGAGAATTTCCCCTGCACCCCTTTTGGACGCAGGGAAAAACGAGCCTTTCAATAGTGGAGGCGGCGGGTACTGCCCCCGCGTCCAGAAAGGGCGTGAATAATGTATCTACCTGTGTAGTCCGGAGTTCTTCCTTAGGAGATAACACCTCTCCGAACCAGGTGTATTCTCCGCAGTCCTTTTGTTACTTCCCTATCGGGGAAAGACAAACCTGAAAGGGAAGTCCCTCTTCACGACCCACTCCACAAAGGTGAGGGAGCCCTTTTATGGGTGAGTGACTGCATTATTTATGCAGCCAGTACGTTTGCCGTATCGGCAGTTATCTTTTTGTCAGTTTTTAAAGAGTTCCCGACAAAACTCTACAGGCAACTTTATCCCCACTTCCTTCCTGTCGAAGCCTATTTCGCCCCCTTTACCCCTTGAAATCCGGGATTAGTGATTCGGAAAAACTTTTCTCTCGTTTTGTCTTCCCAGAACCTCCAATCCCGAGTCCCGAACCTATGTCTTAGGGTATTATGCTTTTCTATAAGATACCTCAAAACAGGGCTTTCTGTCAACCTCTCTTACGTTTCCTGTCCATATCCCGCTTGATATCTCTATCCTTTATCTTCTGCCTTTTGTCGTACATCTTTTTGCCTCTAGCAAGGGCAATTCCAACCTTTGCTATCCCTTTCTTGTTAAAATATACGGCAAGGGGTATCAGCGTCAGCCCCTTTTCCTCTCCCTTCCTTATAAACTTTTTTATTTCTCTCTTATTTAACAAAAGTTTCTTTTTCCTTAACGGCAAAGGCTTTTCAAGAGCAGCAGGATACGGGGCTATATAAAAATTATACAGAAATACCTCTCCATTCTCAATCTTACCAAAAGATTCCTTTATGCTACCCTTACCCTCCCTGAGAGATTTTACCTCAGGCCCCTGCAGAGCAATACCTGCTTCAACTTTCTCTATTATTTCATAGTTAAAATATGCTTTTTTGTTTTCTATTCTCATCGTAACAATTTGTTCAGGTTCTTTTCCGGTTACAGCCCAGGTATTGTTGACTGATAATTTACAGATATGTTATAGTTTTATGAAGTCTTTGTCAAGCAGGAAGGAGAAAAAATGCCTAACTTACGGGTAAGGTTTCTGGGAGCAACAAAAAATGTTACGGGTTCAAAATTCCTTCTGGAAATTTTTGATAAACGCATCCTGGTGGACTGCGGCATTTATCAGGAAAGGGAGCTTAAAAACCGTAACTGGGAACAACTTCCCGTTGCTCCGCAGTCCATTGATGCAATCCTGTTAACACACGCCCATCTTGACCACTGCGGGTATCTTCCAAGAATTGTGAAAAATGGTTTTAAGGGAAACATATTCTGTACGGAACCGACCGAAGAAATTGTAAGGATAACCCTGCTTGATACTGGAAAGATACAGGAAGAAGATGCGGAAAAAAAGAGGATGAGGCATGAGAGGGAGGGGAAAAAAGGCCCTTTCCAGGTTGAACCTCTTTACACCGTCAAGGATGCTGAAACTGTTTTCCCTTTGCTAAAATCTTATCCATACAAAACTGATATCAAGGTCAGTGACAGAATTCACGCTTCTTTCTATGATGCCGGACACATACTTGGCTCTGCAATGATTGAAGTTAAATTGTCTCTTGATGGCAACAGGACAAAGAGAATAATATTTTCTGGTGACATAGGCAGGTGGAACAAACCAGTCTTATGCAACCCCTCGTTATTTGAGTCTGCAGATGTTGTATTCGTTGAATCCACGTATGGAAACAGAGTACATGAAAGCGAAGATGCCGCAGGTAATGAACTGGCAGAAATAATAAACAGCACTGAACAGGCAGGAGGCAATGTGGTCATACCAACCTTCGCTATAGAAAGAACCCAGGAAATACTTTTTTTCTTGAGCAGATTCCTTAAGGGGAATAAGATTCCACACCTTATCGTTTTCGTAGACAGCCCTATGGCTATAAACGTGACAGATGTATTCAGGAAATATCCGGAATATCTTGACGACAGCACCCGTTCCATTATAAAAAAGGGCCTTTCCCCTTTTGATTTTCCGCTTTTAAAACTGGCACGTACACCTGATGAATCAAAGAGTATCAATCACATAAAAGGTTCTGCCATAATAATGGCCGGTTCAGGTATGTGTACAGGAGGCAGAATAAAGCACCATCTCATAAAAAATATCACAAGGCAAGAATCCACCATTATCTTTGTCGGCTATCAGGCAATGGGAACACTGGGCAGATATATCATGCAAAAACCTGAAACAGTCAGGATACTTGGGCAGTATTATCCTGTGAGAGCACGGATTGAAAGCATAAACGGGTTTTCAGCCCACGCCGATAAGAACGACTTACTAAAATGGATCAGGGCTTTTAAGAAACAGCCGCAAAAAATATTTGTCGTTCACGGAGAAGAGGAATCTGCCAAAGAGTTTGCATCCTCTATTAAGAAAGAGATGAAAAGTGAGGTTATCATCCCTGAGTATCTATCCGAGTACAACCTGTACTAAAATATAATTTGAAATATCGTCTTTGCAATGAGAGCAACAGCAATGGAGACCATTCCAATCAACCCCATACCACAGGAGTACCCCGCAAGTATTATTGGAGTATATTTTTTCCAGTTAGGCCCTACCTTTTTGGCGAAATAAAACCTGCCGAGGAGTGCGCCCACAAACATCGGGAGAGCCATATGAGGCAACATAGGTATCCCGCCCACTATTCCATAAAACAATGTAACAGGTGCCTTGAAAAATAATATTATAAGGTATAAAGCCACACCTATAACCGACGAGTTAAAAATATACTTGAACTTTATGGCTTTTATCATCCAGTTAGAACCTTCCTCTACAGTACTTGTTACCCATAAGGACTGGAACATTGCACTCATAGGCCACATCTTCTGTACATAAGGATATGTAGAAGCAGGTATGGGAGACATCCGCCATATTATTGACCAGAAGAGAAAACTGCAAAAAAGCATAACAGTAAGAGATACAGCCTCTGCCTTATACCAGGACGTAAATTTTGTTCTTGTTAGTTCCAGTTGTTTAAAACTCTGGGCTAACCAACCATGATTAAAGTATGGTATAGGAGCAAACCATATGTCAACCCCTTTGTATCCGCTTAATATAAAGGTGCCTTCTCTCAACATAGGGAAGGAAACCCCTTGTGCCACCCCTGTTATCCCGAACATTCTCGCAGAGGTATAGGTCAGAAAAGGGGTGAGTATAAACCCGAAAAAAATGAAAAGAAATGTAGGAAATGTGGGTACCAGAATCTTGCAGATTATCGTGTAAACAACGGTGGAAAGAAACCACAGCCCCAAAGCCACAGGTATGGGATAATCACCTCTGCCTCTGGGAAGGACCCTTTCAACTCTTTTTATCTCCCCCCTTCTTACGTAAGACATTACCGTACGCACAATCCCTATAAGTCCAACCACTATCCCGCCGGCAATAATCACGTTTATCCAAAAATCAAGATGGGTTGCAACATTAGCAGGTATCGCAGTCATCCCTGGCTGCCAGTTTTTTATAATACCTGCCCTGTAAAGTATGGGATTACCTACAGTCTTGGAGAGAACTGCCCCTATAAAAGAGCCGGTGACAACCCAAAAGGGAAGAACAAAGCCTGTAAATACGACACCCAGTTCTGTCATAAAACCGAGCAGGGCAGATGGGAAAACCGTGCCCAACTGGGCGGTAAAATCAACCCAGGGTATAGGAAGCAATTGAAGCGGTTTTGTCATAAGAAGACCTGTTATTGTTGGAATTACCATGTAAAATGCTCCGAATATAACGCCCAGCATAGCCGATATGCTAAACACTCTCCATCTCCATGTCTCTTTCTTTCCACTCACTTCTGCCAGAGCCGTTGCACCCTCTGCCGCCACAGGAGCCATCGGAAAAGGGAGTTTCTCCTTATCACTGGCTACTCTGAACATCACATATCCAAGCGTGAAACTATTTATCCTGAAAAGAACATTGTGGATTATAAGAAGTAAGATGGGTATCGCCCACGCTCTGTGTAAAAAGGTCCTCTTTATAATTGCTTCAGAACCGGCAGGCGGAACAGCCCAGGTTGGAAGTTTACCTGGCAGGTCAAAAGCCTTGGCATAAGGAGACTGTATGAGATATTGCTTCCATATGAGGTCACTGAATGCTCCGCCCTGGAGGGTTAAAGATGCTGCACCGAGAACAAGTCCTGCACTCATCAAAGAGGCTGCCATTATATATATTATGTAGACCTCCTGCCTTTTGAGTTGTATAAAAGACCTTTTTGCTATTTCAACCAGAAGTATAACAGTTACCCACTGTGCCGCTCCTGCTATACCACCGCCTGTAATAAGCCCCATATATATGGAACCAGGCAGCATAATGAACCCTATGAAAAAAGCAGCAATTAATGTTTTTATGTTGAAGCCTTCTTTAAACTCTTCTGATATTTCAGGTTCAAAATGAGACCCTTTCTCAATTATCTCTTCAGTCATTTTTTACCTTCCCTTTGTACGATAAATCGCACCGCTATACAGGATTTTTAGCGGCAGCAATTTACCACATTTTAAATACTTAGAATCTTTTTGCCCTGTCTCTCGTAATTTTTCTTAACCTCTGCACTGACAGTTCTCCATATAAGGAACTGTTTTCTAATACCGTCAAGGAATCTTCGGTTAAGTCGTTTCCAGTCAGTAGATTCCCCACTCATCCTTTTCATAACAAGTTCAATTGTGTAGAACTCATACTGACCGAGAGGTTCCATAACTACCTGGAGTTTCTGGCTAACGCCCAGGTCAAAGGGTGCCAGCCAGACTGTTGTGTCAATTATGTACTTGTTTTTTCCAGAAGTAGTCTTCTCATAACTAAGCACAGCGCCACCGGTATAGAAATTTCCCAGGGAAACGTCCTGATAAGAGTTGTAGTACTCGGTTAAAAAGGTCGTAAGTCCCAGAACCTCAAATCCACTTACTGTGAAAGGAAACTCAAATTCCCACTTGTCCCCTTGCGGTTCTGGTAGTACCCATTTTCTTGTTACATCTGGAACGGACATTTGAGCCGCTTTTCTGGCAGGATAAAGAGTTGACAACATTACCGTAATAAAAATTATGATGGTAGCAAAAACTGCTGAAAGAGAGGAATAGTTTAATATTAAACCCTTCAGCATACCAGTCGCCATAAGAATCTTGGCAACTATCTGCCCCAGAAGATAGCCTGCGACTGAACCAAGAACTGCATACACAAGAGATTCAGCAAGAAAAAGAGCTGATATGTGGACAGGTGCCAGGCCCACAGCACTGTACGTTCCTATCTCCCTTATCCTTTCATATACTGAACCGAGCATTGTATTAAGCACTATCAAAGATGCAATAAGAATCGGTATTATCAGGTTGCTGATACCGGCAAAAGAGGTCAATCCCATACTGCTGTAAACAAAAGTTTTGTCTTCTATGCCTGCAAAGATAATAACGGCAAGTTTAGAAATGAAACCTTCAATAAGTGACTTCCCCTCAACGTTCTTATGAAATTTTACAGCAATTGAGTGCAAAGTTCCTTGCATATTCATAAGTGTTTTGAAAGGAAGTATCGCGACATCTTCCGATTCAGTATGAACAAAAGATTCCATCTTTATTTTAGATGTGAAAACCTGCGCCGCTTTTTCCATCTTAATTTTTGCAATTTCCCGTTCAGGCATTACAGAAAAGTCAACAGGGGTTATTTTTTCATCATCAAGGTCTTTTATAGCGTCAAGTTTTTCTTCATTAAAAATCCCTTTTAAGAGCAGTTTTTTTCCGTATACATCAATATGGACATTCCCGACATCTTCATTTTTAAGATTTAACTCATCAGCGATCTTACGGGAAATTAAAATAGAGTTTTCAAAGTTATCCTTAAACCATTCGCCTGCTGTTATGGTATCCTTAACCGGCATAATCTCTTCTGTAGATAGACCGAGAAGCCCTGAGGCAAGGAAGGTTTTATCACCATTTTTTATCTCAACGGCAGTTCTGCTGCCAAGCACATCAAGTATAAACCAGGCACGGGGGGCTATAACACATTTACCGGAAAATTCATTTTCAGTATAATCAAGGGCTATATTCGCAAGAGGGGACCACGAACGGTCCCTTAAAAGGATTCCTTGGTATGACGGCTGGTAGGGTTTTACAACCTGGTTGTATTTAAGATAAGACTTGATGGAGGTAAAGGAAAGCACGGTAAAAGTGAGGAGTATTAAGGTTATTGCAGTCAATATGGTTCTTACAGGTCTTCTTTTCATATTTGCAACACCGAGAGAAAAAGCAGTGGCAGTAGCCGTTATCCTGCCCACATCGGTTTCGTAAATCTTGGAAGTTTCCATCTTCATCTGCCGCATCTGCTCCTCAAACTTGGAGGTGACTATGGAGAGAACTACCATTGATAACGTCAGCACTATGAAGGAAAGAAGTATGATTTCCGGCGCCTCAGTCAACCTGAAAGCCGGATGAACCCATCTCATAATCCAGTAGACAAGTAAAAATATTCCGAATGTACCGGCTATGCGTTTCTCCAGTTTAGGGAAACTGAATAACAACCTCTCGCCAAAGTATGCAAAAGGGAGCAAAAGCATAAAATAAAAAATGATGCCCTGTATAACATCATTGGCAGTATTCTTTACATCAGGATAAGCCCGTGATTCAACCGCCTGTGCCTGTCTTGAAAATTTCAGAAAATCATATTCCTTCTTATTGTCTCTGGCGTCTATCGCCTTTTTCAATAAGTCAGCAGATTCCTTTTGCAGTTCCGCAAGCCTCTCATTTCTTATACCGTATTGTTCAAAGTTCCTTCTCCTAAAAGTATCAAGGATTATCATATCCCTGGCACCCTGATAAGGGGTATTGTATATTGCAGAGAGTTTGCTCACATCAAACCCGGTACCTTCTGCGCTTTCCTTAGGATTTTTAGTGTCCTCTTTTGCATTTAAAAGAAGCAGCCTTTTGCCCAGAGAACCCGCCTGTCCGAGTATTTTTATCCTTGTTTGCGGGTTGATAAATATGCACCCCAGAGGTTCAGAATAAGAAGTCCAGACGAAAGGGAGAACACTGGGATACTGTAGATAATATCCGTATTCACTGGGTGTACTGTCTGCCATGTCAAGTACTTCTATCTTGTCAAGTTGCACGAGATATTGCGGGTCTATCAGTTCAAAAAGAGAAATGGATTTTGCGTTGAAAAGGACCAGCATCCAGTTTTTGTCCTTATAGTCTATTTTTAGGGACACGGGATATTGCTCAGCCCCTCCAACACCGAGGTCCGGCGCCATCACAATCTCGCCGGTTTCATCATCCAGATAAAAAGCCGCCAGGTTGACACCCATGCCAACTCTCAATCCTGAAAAACTTACTTTTCCATCAGTATCAGTTAATCCTATCAAGGTATTTCTTACCCCGATAGATGTCTTCTGGAAATTGGTATAAACTCTTGGTATCAGATAAACTCTTGGTATCACGAGTGCCCCGGCAATCGGGTTGCTCGGTACAAAACTTGTTCTCGGGTCAAAGGTAACAACTCTTGTAGTGAGCGTTGCCATCGTATCTTTAAGTTCCATCTCGGTATCAGAAAACATTTCAGGGTCATTAATGGCAGCAGCTAAAAGATTCTGCAAAAAACGAGACTGTCTTCTTACGTTGTTAACATTGAGATTCTCATAAGTATCCGCAGGAGTGTCCACCCTCCATCTTCCATCGTTTACGGTAACAAATGAGACGGCGGGGTTGCCGGAAATCACAACATATTCTCCATCAGTCCTTATTCTTTCCGGCAGAAAGGTTTCCCAGATAAGCCCTCTTTCAGGACTTATTCCGTTTACCAGAGCCATATCCTTGTTATAACCCAATTTTTTGCTTATCTGTTTGGAATAAGAGATGCATTTTCTGCCGAAAGGAGCAAAAATCCTCTGGTGATAAAACTCATAAGAGTTATGCCATACTCCAAGACTGTCAGAACCATCAGAAAGGTCAAGACCAATGAACATCCGTGGATTAATTATTTTTTGCTTAGGTATCCTGCTCCTGAAAAGCGAGTCTTTTCTTAAATGTCGCTGAACAAATTCGTTTATACCCTTCATACCCTCATAGTGAGATGAGCAGGCAAGAAATAGTATTGTTCTTTTGGGAGGTTGCGTTTTAAAATAACCAAGGATATCAAGAAGCGTGGAAATACCTGCTGAAGAACTCGCCCCGCTGGCAATGGAAGGAACTATGCTTATACTGTCGTAAAACCCTTCTATTATTATGATGTCTTCCTTCAAATCCTTGTCTCTGCCTTCAAGATACCCGTAGATATTGTAATCGGTAACCTTTTGCCATTCCATCTTTGCAGACAGGGTAACAGAGACCTCCTTTTTTGCCAGTTCTATAATCTCTCTGCTGTTTTCATCTGCATAAAACCTCGGTATGTCAACCGGTATGTCAACCCACTTTTCATTTGCCTGAGTACGGTTAACCTCTCCGGAATTGGTGAATATGAAAGCCTTCGCACCGAACATGGCAAGTGTTCGCCACCTTGTTCCAGAATCAAAATCAAGAACGATTATGTCGCCCTCAATATTTCTGCCATCAAAATTTTTAAGGTCTCCGTTACCCCCATATACAAGTTTACCTTTTATTCCTTCAGGAGGGGTGGTGGATGTTCTTATTAGATTTGGCCATAAACAGTGAATACTGATTTTCCTGTTTTGAAAACTTATAAAGGCATATTTTTCAACAGGAACAACTACTTCAAATTCTTCTCTCGTAACCTTTTTAAGTCCTGCATCCAAGAACTCCTTTTCTATAAAGGACGCTGCCTGTCTGTGTCCCTCGCTGCCGGGGATCCTTGAAGGCAAAGAGGAGAAAAATTTGAGATAGTCATCAAGATTTGCAGGATGTAAGGTTAAAGGAAATAGGAAGGGAAAAAATAAAGAGAAAATAAGAGTAGACTTCTTAATCATTTGTTAACCCCCTCAATTTTTGCCATGCTTTTTTTGAACCAGGATTAATATTGATTTCGTTAATAAACTCTCTTCTGGCAGAGACATCATCACCTTGCTTTTCGTAAATCAAACCCTTTAAAAAGTGAACATCAGGGTAGTATTCATTACATTCCAGAACCCTGTTTAAACTATTCATAGCACTAACTAAATCTGCTTTATGGAAGTTTATAAGAGCATGATCGAAGATAAGATTAACACTGTTTGGAAAATAAGTCAAACCTTCATCAGTCCATTCTTCCGCTTTCGCGAGGTCATTTTTGATAATCTGCACCATTACTATTTTCTCATACAAAACTGGTGTTCTTTTACAATTCAAAGCCTTTTTCCACATCTCAATTGCCCTGTCAATATCCCCTGCCGCAAAATACTCATCGCCTTTCCTTGTTTTTTGCTCTGCCTCTGGAATGGTTGAACTGATAAAGCATCCTGCACAGGTAAAAATTATCAGGATAACTAAAAAAATTGTTCTATAATTTTTCATTATGAACTATTATTCATTCGGCGAAGTCTTCTTATGAATATCCAGACCAACAAACACAGAGCCACTACCATAAAAAACCTGCTTACATAATTTTCTCTCTGAATAATAGTAGGCCATAAAGTGAAAATTGAAAGTATAATCACAGCATCTTCCCACAAAGGCGTTTTTTTTCTCACCAATCTTTCCCCACACCGCTATCAAGCGGTGGTGTTTCAAATCCCCTTTTTCAACGAAGACTGCAATGCCGGGAGGGGGATTTGGCTCCCTCGCCTCCCGATACGGCTCGGGTAGGCCAGCCGCTGAAACTGCTCTTACTCATCGCAGTTTCTGACTTCGCTCCATTCAAATCCCCTTTTCAACGAAGACTGCAATGCCGGGAGGGGGATTTGAACCCCCACGGCTTACGCCATACGCCCCTCAAACGTACGTGTCTGCCAGTTCCACCATCCCGGCTATTTATCTTATTAAATTATACACCTTTTTCCGCTTCAAATAAAGTTCAGCGCAAATCCTGGCAATCTTTCTCACCCTTCCTATATAACGCACCCGTTCACTCACGCTTATTGCCTTCCTTGCATCAAGCAGGTTGAAAATATGTGAAAGTTTCAATACATAATCATAGGCGGGATATAGAATCCCTTCCTCCAAAATCTTTATTGCCTCTGCTTCAAACCTGTCAAAAGACTCAAATAAAAGGGAGATATCCGCTCTGTCAAAACTGTAGACAGAATAGTCCTTTTCCCTGTCTTTCTGGATCTGCCCGTAAGTAACCCTGTCATTCCATCGCAGATCATACACATTTTTCTTTTTCTGAATAAAATTCGCGATTCTATCCAATCCATATGTTATCTCTACAGAAGGTGGCGAAAGGTCAACCCCACCTGCCTGCTGCATATATGTAAATTGGGTAATCTCCAAACCGTCAAGCCATACCTCCCATCCAACACCCCATGCCCCCAGTGTTGGAGCCTCCCAGTTATCTTCTATGAACCTGATGTCATGTTTTGATGTATCTATTCCTGTGGCAGTAAGACTGTCCATATAGACATCCTGTATCCTGTCAGGCGGCGGTTTCATTATAACCTGTATCTGGTGATGCATATAAAGACGCACCGGATTATCTCCATACCTCCCGTCTGCAGGTCTTACGGAAGGCTCCATATACACGACATTCCAGTCATCTTCTCCAAGAATTCCAAAAAAGGTAGCAGGATTCAACGTGCCGGCTCCTACCTCAACATTGTATGGGTGCCACAAAATACAACCCTTTTTAAGCCAGAAATCTTCAAGGTTTCTCCATATCCCCTGAAAAGTTATCAAACCATTTTTTTTCATATTGATTTTCCTGTTTAAAACCTTGCTTTAATTAATTATACTGTAGTGTATTAGTTTCAAAAAGTCAAATTTGTTTTTATTGAGACAAGTCAATTTACATCAAGGCGTAGCACATCTTCAATAGGATGTCAAAGAGACCTGCAAGGGTCCCGGAAGCAAGCAATAACAACAAAATAAAAAAGCAGGAAAAATAAACAAATGCGGCCTTGAAGACTTATGCTTTACAGCCTCATACTTGACGACATACCGCCGTAATAAATCCTTCACATCAACAGCGGTTTTCTGATATAATTAAACCACTATGGATGACATTACCAGAATGGAAATAGACCGGTTTTTCACTTTCTGACGCTAATACATTACGAAAAACTATTTCTGCCCCT
>DYKC01000132.1 GCA_020722825.1 Vermiphilus sp. | reverse complement strand
TGAAAACATTTGAAGTTATTTTAACAAAATCATATATTGTTAGAATAAAAGCAGACGACGGAAAGAAGGCAAGAGAGTTTGCGGAAATATTTACAGGCGATATTCAAGATATTTCCTCTATAGATGATAAAGAAAAGTTTATGTTTGAGATAGAAGATATTGATTGTAAACTAAACGATGCTTTTGAATCTATATAGATACTATGAAAGAGGTTAAGACACAAATATTTTTAGGTGATTGTAAAGATATTCTATACTGTACCCCAAGTGCTGATATAGCCATTGGATGCTTCCAGATGGAACCATGGATAAAGGATTGAAAAGGAGGTAATAGGATGAAGGTTACTATTATCTATGATAACGAAGCGTTGAGAAAAAATTTTAAAGCAGACTGGGGTTTTTCATGTCTTGTAGAGCCTAAAGGTAAAAAAATCCTTTTTGATACAGGTGCAAATGGAGATATTTTGCTTTCAAACATGCAGAAGTTGGGAACTGATCCTCTTTCAATAGAGGAGATTTTTATTTCCCATTTACATTTTGATCATACAGGTGGCCTTTCTGATTTCTTGAAAGTAAATCCTAAAATTAAAAAAATTTATTTGCCTTCTTCAATGAAACTTAAAAATGAAGTTA
This sequence comes from Vermiphilus sp., assembly GCA_020722825.1. Lineage (GTDB taxonomy): Bacteria > Ratteibacteria > UBA8468 > B48-G9 > JAFGKM01 > JAFGKM01. The sequence continues at coordinate 1,873 of DYKC01000132.1, read as the reverse complement.
TTTTGAAAGAGCCCAAAAAAATTTACGAAAATATATTTTCTACTGGTGAATTAGAAGGAATAGAGCAATCAATGGGCGTAATTACAGAAAAAGGAATTGTTTTAATCGTTGGTTGCTCTCACCCTTATATGGGAAATATTTTAGAGGCAGCCAGAAAATTTGGTAAGCTTTATGGAATTATCGGGGGAATGCATGGATTTTCTGATTTTGGATTATTTAAAGATTTAGAATTGATTTGCCCCACCCATTGTACTCAACATAAGGCAGAATTGAAAAAACTATACCCTCAAAAATATATTGAAGGAGGAGCAGGAAGAATAATTGAAGTTTAGAGACAAAATGAACAAAAGGCAGACTGTTTCTGTTAAAAATATGATGGGAGGGGTGTTCAAACTATGGAAGAAAATAAGTCGATAATATTTGGGCCTGTACCGTCTCGAAGGTTGGGGCGTAGTCTGGGAATCAACAATATCCCACCAAAGATTTGTACCTATTCCTGCATCTATTGTCAGTTAGGACGCACTATCAAAATGCAAGTAGAACGCCAAGTATTCTACAAGCCGGAGCAAATCCTGTATGCCGTTCAGGATAAGATTGAAAAGATAAGGGAAGTTGAGGAAATGATTGACTATCTGACCTTTGTACCCGATGGGGAACCCACGCTGGATGTCAACTTGGGGCAGGAGATTAATTTGCTAAAACCCTTGGGTATTCCTATTGCCGTCATCACCAATAGTTCCTTCATCTGGCAGCAGGAAGTGAGGGAAGCCCTGATGGGGGCAGATTGGGTTTCCCTGAAGATAGATACCGTTGAAGAGGCAGTTTGGCGTCATGTTGACCGTCCTCACAGAAGGCTGAATCTGACATCAATTCTTGAGGGGGCACTGGAGTTTGCTCGCTCTTTTCAAGGAAAGTTAGTAACAGAGACGATGTTGGTGAGAAATGCGAATGACGCCGAACAGCAGCTTAAACAGGTAGTCGACTTTCTGGTCCGCCTCCAGCCGGCTATAGCCTATCTGTCCATTCCTACCCGCCCTCCAGCAGAGGAATGGGTGCAGCCGCCTGAGGAGAGTATCATCAATCGAGCCTACCAGGTTTTGAATGAGAAGGTGAAGCATGTAGAATATCTGACCGGCTACGAGGGGGATGCTTTCGCCTTCACCGGCAACGTCGAGGAGGATCTTCTGAGCATCACTGCCGTTCACCCAATGCGGAAGGATGCAGTAGATGCGTTCTTAAAACGAGCCAGGGTAGATTGGGCAGTAGTTCATCGGTTGATAGTACAGGATCAGCTTATTGAGACAGAATACAAAGGACACAAGTTTTACTTGAGAAGGTTCAGGAAACACCGCGAGAGAGAAAACTGAGATGCGCACCACGAAAGAGGCTATACTGTACGAAAAACTGTCGGAGGCCAAAGTGCGCTGCAACCTGTGTGCTCATCGTTGCGTCATCGCCGATGGCAAGAAGGTGAATTTTTCAGGAAATTCGGGAACAGGCTGTCGTTATTCTCTTTAGGTTCAAACCACTTTTTGAATATTTCTTTTAATTTTTTCTCTAAGTTTTTTCTGAAATGTTTTTTATCTTTCCCGGTTTTAAGAAGGGAAAATTTTTTGGAAAAGAACTTGATTTTTTACTTTCTTACTGTATACCATAATATAGTGTTAAGCGATGTCAAACTTTGGCAGAAACAAAACGAGTTAAAACTATGAAGGCAGACAATTTTCCTGTAATGACCCTTGAGGAGACCGCAACTGATGCTTACACGCATGTAAGCAATAAAGATTGGAGTAAGATTAAAAACACGATAGATTTAATAGATAGTGTCAAGAACCAGATGAAAGATTTTACTGAAGGAGCAATTTCTCCCCCT
>DYKC01000131.1 GCA_020722825.1 Vermiphilus sp. | reverse complement strand
GCAGGTTGCATTTACCTCCGAATTCCTCTGCAAGACCGAAACTGATACATATTGCCTTTGCATGCCCTATATGCAGGTAACCGTTGGGTTCTGGAGGAAAACGGGTATGAACATTCCTCCCGTAAGTTCCTTTGACAATATCCTGTTTTATTATTTCTCGTATGAAATCATTCTTTCTGTTATTTTCTTCCATTTTTCGGTGTAATTTTTAACCATCATTGTAAGAATTTGGCATGCAAAAGTCAAATTAACTATGTGTTAAGATTGACCGGATTAGTGAAAAAAATTACACTGTACGAATGAAAAAGATACTTGTAATAAGATATGGAGGACTTGGTGATTTAATAGTAACATTGCCTGTTTTACAATCACTTAAAAAAAACCGGTATTCAGTGACTCTTGCGGCCAACGAAAGGTACAGAGAGTTTTTTTTGAAATATGGATGGATTGATGAATTTATACCTTCTGACGGGAGTTTCTTTCTTCCACTTTTTGCGGGAGAGCGGGAAATTTCACTTACAGAATATCTTGAAAAATTTGATATCATCCTGTCTTATACTAACGAAAAGGAATCTTTTTCATATGGCCTTAAAAAATCTTTTTCTGGGAAGATAATATTCCATCCTGCAACTCCAGCAAAAGTCAAAAGGCACATTATTTCACATCTTCTGGAACCTGTAAGGGATATTGCGGATTCTCTCATTGAAATCCCTGAGATAAAAACCTGTTTCCCCCACAACAGAAAATATTTTGTTATACATCCAGGTAGTGGAAGTATCCATAAAAACTGGAAAAAAGAGAATTTTCTGGAGGTTTACAGGCGGCTGTCTGAAAAAAGAGAGGGGTATATTATTCTCGGTTATGCGGAGGAACATATGAAAGACTTCTGGTATAGGAATGTACCTCATAAAAAAATTGTCAACTCTCCTGACATGGATATCCTAATGAGATATATCAGCAAAACAGGACTTTATATAGGTAATGACTCGGGTATTTCTCATCTGTTTGCTGCATCCAGCGTAACCTCTATAGTGATATTCGGTCCAACCTCTCCCTTATTGTGGTCTCCCAGAGGAAAGAATGTTAGAATAATTTATAAAGGAATAGATTGCAGTCCGTGCAGTCTTCCCGAAAGAAGGAACTGCGAAAAGAAGGTCTGTCTTGAATCCATAACTGTAGAAGAGGTTACGGAAATTTTAAGGAGATAATTACGGAAAACTGGTGTTACGTTGCGTCTGAACCATTCACTTGCCTATTTTGAGGCATTTCATAAACATGCTGTTTTACCTCGTATTATAGTGCTGGATGAGGTGGGTATACATTCGCCACAGAGTTTTCAGAAAAAACAGTGATTGAGGAGACCACAGAGTTCTTCATTGAAATCCTTTAAATTTTGTCAGATTTTTCTCCATCTGGTATAATAAAAATTGTGAAAATTTTCCAGAATGTTCCCTTTGCCCAGGAGATAGAGACTGCACAGACTGTTACAACTACGCGTTTTGACCTTGCATCTCATTTCCCTGAATGGATGCAAAAACAGTTTGCAGGTGTTGCTATCTGGCAGTTCATATCTGCAGTTGCTTTTGTCCTGCTGGGACTTGTCCTTAAAAAAATATCGGACTATCTCTTTGAAAAGAAGATTATTCCTCTTTTTAAAAGAACCAGGTTTGACTTTAATAACCTTTTTCTGGAAGCTTTAAGTAAACCTTTCGGATTTTTGATACTCATTGGTGGTATAGCCTGTACTATTGTTGTATTGCCTCTGCCTGCAAAACCAGACATAAACGGATTCATTCTGGGAGCATTGAAAATTGCTGTTGCATTTAATTTCCTATGGTTTCTGTTCAGACTTGTGGATATTGCAGCAAAATATCTCGGCAGTCTTGCCGAACGTACGGAGTCAAAACTTGACGATCAATTAATTCCGCTTATAAACAGAAGTTTGAAGGTAACGATAGGTGTGATAAGTTTTTTATGGATAATACAACTACTTGGATATAACATTTCCAGTTTACTGACTGGACTTGGCATAGGCGGGCTTGCCGTAGCACTGGCTCTTCAGGATACCCTGTCAAATTTCTTCGGCTCAATATTCATCTTTCTGGACAGGCCTTTTATGGTGGGGGACTGGATTAAAATAGGAGATGTAGAAGGAATAGTTGAGGAAATTGGGTTTCGTTCAACACGTATCAGAACGTGGTTTAAAACACTTGTTTCAATGCCAAACAAGAATGTTGCCAATGCAACAATTGATAACTTGTCAAAGATGCCCAAAAGAAGAGTTTCACAGGTGGTAGGTGTTACCTATCAAACAAGCGCTGAGCAGATGGAACAAGCGGTCTCCTCAATAAAAAAGATACTGGAAAATGAGGAGCACATAGACCAGGAATTCATCCTGGTACGTTTCACTGACTTCGGCGCTTCAAGCCTGAACATAACCGTTATATATTTCACAAAGGATGTAGGGTTCGCGGAGCATGTTGAAGTGAAAGAAAAAATTAACCTTGCTATTATGAGAAAACTGAAAGAACTCGGTCTTTCAATTGC
>DYKC01000130.1 GCA_020722825.1 Vermiphilus sp. | reverse complement strand
CCCTCACCCGTCTTGCACTGCGACCTTCGGTCAACGGGCTCACCGACTCGCCCTCAGTGCTATACGGTGCTCCTTACTCCTCTACCCAGCACCCCTCTCCACCATAAGGAGAGGAATTTAGAGGATAAACACTTTCTGACGCTAATAGGTTACTTTCCAATGCAGAATAAGATTGAAGGGATAGAACACAGCAGGTTATTTGAACAAATTTACCCTGATGGATTACTCCATGAGTTGGCGGAGGGTCTGGGATTCTTCAAGGAACTCATCCAGTTTCATCTCTCTGATAAAGTGCACTCCCCTGCTTGCCCTTATACGCGCAAACCGGCTGGCTCCAAAGAAGTCCCGCCCCATAACCTTTTTCAGAAATCCGCTCTGTTCAACCATAATCTTCTGGGCAAGTTCCGAGAAGGGTCCGTCATATTCATAACTGGGGAATGATGCGCTTTTCTGGGAAGCAAAACAGATGTCAAAAGCACTCTTCATAATGGCAAGTGAGTTCATTGAGACGGGAACATAGATGTTGACGTCAGAAGGATGGAACCTGTACCATATGTTTCTATATCCACATACCTTCGGCCTTTTCTCGGTTGTGGAAGCATACCTTTTCAGCCCCTCAGTGATAACCTGGAGCACCTTGTAGTGGATATCAGGACCTGTGCCTTCAGGGTCAAAGGCAAGGGTTACAATGTCAGGCTTTACCTGCTGCAGTATGGAAAGAAAGGGTTTTACGTCCCGGTCCCACTCAGGCTGAGGGGTAAATATGTCGCCGGTATAAAAACCCAGACGCAGGTGGAAGATGTTTTGACTGCTGAAACCGAGGTGCGCCCACAGCAGTTCCTCCTCCCACTCCCTGAGCATACCCTTTACCTTCTGCATCTCAGGGATGTCTTTTTTACCGGGATAAGATTTTATTATTTCACGTTTCAGTGCCGCGGTTTTTTTCAGTACCTCTTTCGGTTCGTCCGTACCTGCAACCTCAGCAATGTTTCTGAAAACCCTTCTTGCCTCAGCCTCTCTTTTAATCTCTTCGCTGTTTGCCGCGACACCGTCAAGATAGTGATATATATCCCTGTTCCTGCCGACAGTATTGTCAGGTTTGAAATACCCTTTTTCGCCTAAGGGCTTTTTAAGCCTTCCTGCCTTGAAACAGGACTCCATATTTTCAAGTGTAAAGAGTACATAACCATTGGTAACCGAGGTGAAACCGCTGGTAAGTGTGGCAAAAAAGTGCGAACTGGAAGGTTCTCTCACCAGATGTAGTATGTACGGCAGGTAGCCGAGCATGATGTCATCGTGGTGCGGTGCGGTATGCAGAAAGACCGTATCAGATATATTCTGTATGCCCTTGTATAGTCTCTCTTTAAAGTCCCTGCTGATTTTTTCCGCAGTTTCCTTCAACCGCAGGCTCTTTTCTTTTTCCAGTAATTCTTTTCCGAACATATCCTGCTTAACGTCTGATATTAACAGGTCCGTGATTTTTTTATTCCGGTTATAGGAAATATCTACCAGTATTCTTTCTCTCTCCCGTTCGGGTATTTTTTTAAATTCTCTGAGTCTTGCAAGTTTCCTGCCGGTAAGGACTGATGCCGCTCCCGAGGTAAGATAAAACCTTGAACCTTCAAGTTTGTGCAGTGCGGTCGCAGGATACAAAATATCAGGGCTCTTTTCAACCGCATCTTTTATGACACCTGCCTTGCTTTCCCCTGCAGCCATAATAATTGCTGTAACAGACGGATTTTTCGTAATGGTCTTCAGGCCGATTGTCATAACCGCCCTGTCCCTTGCTATCTCAATGCCACCGAGGTCAACCGCAGAAGATGCTGCGGTTTCATAGTTGATGTTCAGAACCCTTGTGGTGGAGTTGTGGTCGGAACCTCTTATATTGAAAGCAATGTGTCCGTCGGGTCCGATACCGCCCAGGAAGAACCCTATGCCGCCCATCTCCTCTATCCTGTCCTCGTATTCCATCGCAGACCTGTCTATCCCGCGTATCGCCTCCTCCTGTCTTTGTTCCTGTTCGTTTTTCGGTTTTCTGTAACGAAGTGACAGGTCAACCCTGCCGTCCGGAAATACTGAAGAAAGATTCTGCCCCACAGGGACACCAACCGTCCATGTATCCATAAACAGGGCATTCCGGGGATTCATCCCAAAGTCCTTTATGTAAAACTGCCTGATGTAGTGGTTAAAACTGTTTTCTCTTCTGGGGTCTATCGGATAAAACTCGTCTATCTGTACAAACCAGTAATCCCTCATATCCGGCCTGCGGGAGACGTCAATACCCCAGGACGCCAGTTCTCTCTTTACGTCTTTTTTATCCCAGTTGTTAAGATAATAACCGGTCCACCTTATGAAGTGTTCGGGGGGTTTTTCCGGTGGGCAGGGATATGACACCTTCAGGATTTATCTGCAGCCACTCCAGAAACCGCAGTGAGACCATCTTTCCAAGGGCAGGAAAGTTGGGCACCTCAAGAACCTTTATCTTTTCATAAGGGGGATGCACCATCTCTTTCCTGAACCTCTCCACCGCAATCTCCTCCACCCTTGAATGATTGTTGTATTCTTTCATAATCCTTATT
>DYKC01000013.1:14254-17466 GCA_020722825.1 Vermiphilus sp. | reverse complement strand
TTTCTGAAAAGGTCAGTTTCTCAGGTAAGATAGTCTTTGAGAAAGAAATCTCATTTCCTGAATGGGAATTCTTTTTTATGGAGTTTAGCTGGAGAAGATACATTCTCCTTTACTTCAATGAGGCTTATCGGTATTACCCTTCGCCTAATCTGTAAACTACTTGACAAGTTGCAACCAAAGAAGAAAAGTCCCGAAATTAGACCAAGATGAAGCAAAAGGGAACCGACAAAAGGAATAACCTATCCTTCATTTTTTCTGACTTTACCTTTCCCGCCTGGGACCAAACAGATAAGGGGTTTGGAAGAAACCGGATTTTTCTCCACCACTACGGGAGTCTCATAAACCTCCTCAATGATAGAGTAGGTAAGGATTTGCTCAGTGGTGCCGATAGAATAAATTTTCCCTTCCTTTAATAAAAGTAAGCGGTCGCAGTAAAGACTGGCAAGATTCAGGTCATGGAGAACGATAACTATGGTAAGATTCCTTTCCTTTTGTAACCTCTTCACTAAATCAAGAATTTCTATCTGATGCCCAATATCCAGATGAACGGTTGGCTCATCAAGAAGAAGAAGTTCCGGCTCTTGCGCCAGGGCCCGGGCAATAATCGCCCGTTGCCTTTCTCCCCCACTTAACTCACCGACATTTCTTTCGGACAAATGGGTAATATCGGTCAACGACATTGTATTTGCCACTACCCTTTCATCCGTCTTTGTTTCCAGAATCTGAAACCTCTTTCGATATGGGATCCTACCTAAAAGGACATAATCTTTGACAGTAAAATTGAATGTTATCTCTTCGGCAGATTGAGAAACCACGGCTACTTTCTGTGCCAACTCCTTAAATCCCATCCTGTCAATCCTTTCTCCCTTAAAAAGAATTTCTCCTTTTAATGGTTTTAATACCCGACTTATTGCCCGCAGAAGAGTGGACTTTCCTGAACCATTGGGACCTATAATTCCCATCAATTCACCATCATTGACACTAAAAGTAATATCCTTCAGGAAAAAACCATCCTCATAGCCACAGGTTAAATTTTTTACCCTTAACATTATTTGACTACCCCACTAACTGCTTCTTACATAAGAAGTAGATAAATACCCCTCCTCCGAGAATTCCGGTGATTACCCCTACGGGAAGCTCCATAGGGGAAATTACGATGCGGGCAAGAGTATCACAAAGAAGAAGAAAAATTCCTCCACCAAGAAAAGCGGCCGGTAAAAGTATGCGGTGGTCGCTTCCCACGAACATCCGCATAAAGTGTGGCACAACCAACCCTACAAAGCCAATCATTCCAGAGACGGAAACAACGGAGCCGGTGAGCAAAGAAGCAAGAACAAAAAGTATTTTTTTAGTCCTTTCAACATCAATCCCCAAATGTAGTGCCTCCTCTTCTCCTAAAGAAAAAGCGTTAAGATTATGAGCGAAGAAAAAAGAAAAGATCACGCCTAAAGTAGATAAAGCAATAACCAATCTTATCAATCCTAAGTTACTCTCCTCTAAAGAACCCATGCTCCAGAAAAGAATGCCATGAAGTCTTGTTACATCGGCTAAAGCCATAATCAGAGTGATTAAAGATGAAGAAAGGAAACTGATCATCACACCAATAAGTAAGAGAGTAGAGATTTTCAATAAACCTTTACGACTGGCAAGAAAGTAGACGATAAGTATGGCTAAAATAGCTCCCAACATACCGGCTAAAGGAGTAGCGAAACTTAAACCCAGAATAATGCTTAATGTCACTCCTAATGCTGCCCCTCCCGAAACACCTAAGGTATAAGGACCAACAAGTGGATTGCGAAACATCCCCTGAAAGATTACTCCCGAGACAGCCAGCGCGCCACCGATAAATATCGCCAGAAGAATCCGAGGTAGCCGAACATAAAAAAGAATGGTAGATTCAACTCCCTTCTCTCTACCAAAAATCAAGGAGACGATTTTTGCCAAGCAGATCTTATCCGCTCCCACACTCAGAGAAAAGAAAGCTGAAATTAGAAGAAATCCGGTTAAAGCAAAAAGCCAGATTAACCAACCCCTCAATTTTTTATCCATTGTATACAAATTAACGCCTCAATTGTGGCAAAATTCATTCCTGATTAAATATTTCCGGATGAATCCTTCTGGCCAATTCAGGAAGGCCTTTAAGAATTAAGTTAGGAACCAGTATGGTAATTCTATGAGGACCGATATCATCATAAATCCGATCATTTAAGATGGCTGAAATCCTTTGCCAACCATTTCTCCTTTTCACAGTTTCTTTACCATAACCCCTTCCCATATAGGGCAGAATAATTACCTCTGGATCCTTGCTGATGATAAACTCAGCCGACACACGAGGATAAGGCTTATCGATACCATGGGCAATATTTTCCCCACCAGCAATCTCAATTAGTTCATCAATAAACGAGCCTTTTCCACAGGTGAAGAGTGGATTATATCCTACCTCCACATAGACACGGGGTCGACTGAGAGAAGAACATTTTGTTTTTGTCTCTTTAATTTTCTTTTGCATTTTTTGCATAAGGAGATCTGCCCTCCTTTGGACTCCACAGATTTCTCCTATCCTTTTTACTGCAAGAAAAAGCTCTTCTATTCCCTTCTCCTCAAATACCTCTACTTTTATCCCCAATTTTTTAAGAGCTTTTATTGTTTGTTGTTGACCCACATAATCAGTAGCCAGCACCAAATCTGGAGAAAGACTGACAATCTTTTCTAAACTTGGCTTCATATAAAATCCGATTTTTTCTACATCTTTCATCTCTTTGAGATAGTCGCAAGAGGTAGTTACACCCACTATCTTGTCTTTTAGTCCTAAATCAATGAGAGTCTCAGTGAATCCGGGAGCAAGGGAAACAATGCGCTGTGGAAATTTTAACCGGGAAATTTCCCTTTTTTCTCTATTACAATTGGTGAGACTAAACAGAATCAGAAAAACAAGAATTACTTTAAAAACCTTTAACATTTCCTTATTATCAGGTAACAGATTGCCACTCCCAAAAAGAAAAAAATTAAAGAGGCAAGATACATCAGAGAAATTGCTTGAAGAATATCTTCTGGCTCCTTTTTCTTCAAATTTCTTCCAATTAAAGGTTTATTAACCCTCTCTCCCTGATAGAAATTGATACCACCAAGTTGAATACCAAGGCTTCCGGCAAAGGCCGCCTCGGGAATGCCAGCATTTGGACTGGGTGATTTATTTCCATTCTGGAAAACTG
>DYKC01000013.1:0-14154 GCA_020722825.1 Vermiphilus sp. | reverse complement strand
GCAGTAATAACTGAATAAACAAGGTTAATCGAGTTCATATTTCAAGGGGCTGAGAAACCAGTGATTATCTCTGAATATTTTTTTGCTCTCCAAAATTTTTATTCTTCTTTTAAAGACTGGACCATTAACCACAAAAGTGTGGTATTCGCCAGATTCCCCACAGGGACTAATCTTTTTCTTCTCTAACTCCTTTATAAAATTTCTATCTATCTTTTTACCTAACCATTCTTTACCAAGAATTTCTGCTTTGGTAGCTACAATAATTGCTTCAAAGCCAGCAAGAATAAATTCCTTAAGAAGTTCTTTTTGATTTTTGCTCCAGAGGGGAAGATAGGCTTTTATTTTCTCTTCTCGGCAGACCCTCTCTATCCAATCCCGATGTTCCTGGAGATCAATATCGCCAAAAACCCCTGCCTTTATGCCTTTTTCTTTGAGTTTCAAAACTGCTCTTTTGAATTCTTTTTCATAAGTCTCCCAGCTACATCCTTGCTGAAGGAGAGGAATATTTATGGCCTCTGACTGAAGCCTAATCAACTCGCTACTATAACCATGCGACCTTGACCTCTTTCCATCTTCAGTAACCATATTGAGAAGATAGGAAATTTGAAAGCCCTTTGAGATTGCCTGATGGAGAGCAAAACTACTATCCTTTCCTCCACTCCAAGAGACAAATGCTTTTATTCCATTATTCATTGTAGCAATACCCACACACTTTGCAATGGGAACTTTGGGGAGGAAGACCGGCTCCACATCCATCACACTTTTTCTCATTCTTTTTCGGCAGTGGAATATCCCCTACTACATCTTGATAAATTCTGTAATAATAGAAATGCTCCTTATTCCTGAATCTAATGGGAAGCCTCTGGGCTTTTTCAAATTCCCTATCTGAAATTTTAGAGGAAATAATTTTCCTTAAGCGACTAAATCCGGAACCTTGCTCTATCGGCATTTTCTTTCTCCAGATAATGTCTTCTGGCAGAAATTCTTCAAAGGCTTTGCGCAAGATCCATTTTCCCCAAATTTTGTTTTTCTCTCTCTTTATCTTTAAATCCGGAGGAATAGAGAGAGCAAATTTTATGAATCTTTTATTCAGATAAGGCTGTTTTATTTTAACCCCTAAGTATCTACCAAGTTCATTGGAGGAAAAATTCATTGAAGAAGCAATCGCGGGAAGATATTCTTTTAAGTCAAGACTGTGCATATAGGAATAGCCGGCAAAGAGCTCATCCGCTCCATCTGCGGTCATAATAGTTTTTATTCCATTCTCTTTAGCGAGCTTCAGACCAAAGAATATTGCCAGATCATTAGGAATTGCCGGATCAAAACTTTTAAGAATCTTTATTACTTTGGGAATTGCTTTGATTGCATTTTCAAGCTCAATTCTTTCATGGTACCACTTTATATTAAGAAATTTAGCAACCTTTTTTGCATATTTTTTATCTTCTCCAAACTCCTCTAATGTAACGGTAATCCCCTTTATCTCAGGGACTAAATAGGCTAAGATGCTGGAATCAAGCCCCCCGGAAAGAAGCAACCCCTCGGCTAAATTCTCCCGAATCGCTCTCAATAGTTCCTTCTTCAGATCCATCGTATCAGAAATTCATGTAGTGGCAAAGTTTACTCTGCTATTGTCTGTCGAGCAAGCTCGACCACTACATCTTGATTTTATAATTTCTCTTTCATACCGTTTTTCTCAAAGCTTCAAGCAACTTTAGATTCTCCTTTCTATTTTTCACCGCTACGCGAATAAATGAATTATCCAGTCCTCTGATATTACTACAATCACGAATTAGAATTCCTTTCTTAAGTAATTCCCTTTGTAGATGAGAAGCAGAAAGAGACTTTATCTTAATGAGGATAAAGTTTGTTGTTGATGGAAATGGTTTCAGTCCAGGGATCTTAGCCAATTCATTAAAGAGAAAAAACCTTTCCTTTTCCATAAATTTTCTACTTTTCTTAATGAATTCTCCATCATCCAGGAGAAAGCCTCCGGCAATCTGGGCTAAACTATTTACTGACCAAGGTACTCTGATTTTATCCAATCTTTGAATCAGTCTTTTGTTCCCTATTCCATAGCCAAGCCGCAGCCCTGGGATAGCAAAGAATTTTGTAAATGACCTTAAGATAAAAAGATTTTTACCAATGGCCTTTTTTAGACTTTCTTTCTCCTGATAATCAATAAAGGCCTCATCAAGGAAAAGAAAAATATTTCTCCTTTTGCTCAATTTTACTATCTCCATCAGTTCTTCCTGGGGAATAATGCTTCCAATAGGATTATTTGGATTACAGAGAAAGAGGCTATCGACTCCATCCATAAATTTGACAAATTTCCTTAATTCAAATCTAAAATTATCCTTTTCCTTAAGAAGAAAGAACCTAATCTTTGCTCCCTGAATTCTTATCGCTCTTTCATATTCTGAAAATGTTGGGACAAGAATCAAAGCTCTCTGGAGAGCAAATGCCTGAATAAATAAATAAATCAAAGGCGTGGAGCCATTTTCAATAATTATCTCTTTGGGATTAAGGTTAAGATATTGCGATATTTTTTTCTTTAATAACTTGCATTCAGGATCAGGATAATGAAGAATCTCAGAGAGATTCTCTTTAATTAGTTTCTTTAATCTAACAGGCAAACCTAAAGGATTGATATTGGCAGAAAAGTCAAGAATATCTCCGGGAGAAATCCCAGAGGTCTCCGCTGCTTTTCTGATATTGCCTCCATGGAGCCAATCAGCCATTTTAATCATTCTTTAGAAAAGACAAATAATTAAAAGAGTGACAACCTCAATAATTTCATTTATTGCTCCCAGATTATCCCCGGTAATTCCCCCAATCCTTCCTTTAAAGATTGCTAAAAGAAGAAATGTTGCCGCCAGGATTCCAAAAAGAAGGTAGATAAAAGAGGACTTAAATAGAAGCAAACCAAGTAGAATTATTAACAGAGAAGTGACCAATGCTTCCTTCTTGTTATTTCCTCCAACAAATATCCTCCCCAATCCTTCCTCTTTGGGGTAAGAAGAAAAGGCTATCGCTAAGACCATTGCCCAGCGACCTAAAGCAGGAACAAGAAGTAAGGCATAATTACGAGGGGCAAATGGCAATTGATATAGGAAAAGATATTTTGTTCCTAAGAGAAGAATTAATGCAATCGCTCCTTTTGCCCCAATATTGCTATCGGCCATAATCCTTAAGATCTCCTCTCTATTTTTACCTCCAGAGAGACCATCGACCGTATCGGCAAGACCATCTAAATGTAAACTACCTGTAATTTCAACCCAAACAAGTAGAAGCAATAGATTAATGGTAAGAGCCGGAATGAATTTCCTCAGAGAGATATCAATCAGGAGCAAAATCCCGCCAATAAAAAGACCAACAAGAGGAAAGAAAATTACAGAACTTGCTAATTCTTTCTCCTCTATCTTTATCCCTTTAGGTATCGGAATAATGGTTAAAAACTGTAATGCCGCCAAAAATCTTTTCATATTTTCTCCGAGACTCCTGCCTCTTTGAAACTGGCCATCTGGTTCAAAATCTTGACTCCGGCCTCGATAATATTAATCGCAAGGGCTGCCCCTGTCCCCTCCCCTAATCTCATCTTAAGATCAAACATCGGTCTTTGTCCTATTTCCCTCAGAGCAATGTCATGACCTATTTCCACCGATTTATGTGAAGCAAAGAGATAATCCCTGACAAGAGGAGCCAGTTGGGTAGCAATGAGGGCACTGGCGGTAGAGATAAAACCATCGATCACTACCGGAACCTTGTTGGCAGCAGCAAGAAGAACAACACCGGCTAATCCTCCTATTTCATAACCACCGACCTTGGCTAAAACATCTATCGGATCGGTGGGATCAGGTCTATTTACTCTTAATGCTCTTTTAATCACTTCAACCTTATTTCTCAATTGTTCATCATCAATTCCTGTTCCCCGGCCGGTAACATCCTTTACTTTTGCCTTGGTAATTGCGGCGAGGATACTACTTGCGGCGGTGGTATTTCCAATACCCATATCACCAATTCCAGCAATATCAACACCGTCCTTTTTAAATTCTTCTGCAAAGACCTCTGCCCCGGCTAAGATCGACTCTATCGCCTCTTTTTTAGTCATCGCCGGTCCCTTTGCCATATTCCTTGTTCCATAATTTATCTTCTTAATTTTGAGTTTTGAGTTCTGAGTTTTGAGTTTTTCTTTTACTCCCATATCCACCACTACCAGTCTTGCTCCGACATGCCGAGCTAATACATTGATGCCAGCCCCTCCAGATAAAAAATTGTAAACCATCTGTGCCGTAACTTCAGCGGGATAGGCGCTTACTCCTTCCTCAGCAACGCCATGATCAGCAGCAAAAGTAAAGATTACCTTCTCTTTTAGGGAAGGATTGTTCTTCCCGGTAATTCCGACAATCCTCTTAGCAAATTCTTCCAATCTTCCCAGACTCCCGATAGGCTTGGTAAGGTTATCCAATTTCTTTTGCGTTTCCTGCATCAGCCTCTCATCAACCGGCTTAATTCTTTTAATTATTTCTTCAATCCTTTCCACTTTCCTCCTATTTTTATCGGTATCCCCGCCACTACCAGATATACCTCATCCGCTTTTTCTGCTACTGTCTGATTAGCAGAGCCTGCTAAATCCCTGAATCTTCGGGCAATATCATTAGCCGGAACAACTCCATCACCTACTTCATTGGAAACAATAATCGTGGTGTATTTTGCTTTTTGTAATAATTTCACGATGGCTTTAATCTCTTTTAAGATTCTTTCTTCCTTCTCATCAGAGAGAAGAAGGTTAGAGATAAAGAGGGTCAAACAGTCAATAATCAAAAGATGGCAAAAAGACCTTTTAATTCCTTTAATTACTTTAAGAATGTTTTTCTCTTCCACAATTGTCTTCCAATTCCTGGGACGGCTCTCTTGATGGATTTTCACTCTTTCCGCCATCTCCTTATCTTTGGGTAAAGCGGTAGCAAGAAAAATGACATTTTTGCCAAACTTTTTTGCTAATTTCAAAGCAAATTTGCTCTTCCCGCTTCTGGCTCCACCGGTGATAAAGACTATTTTACCCATAAATAAAATGTCCGGGTTTTAAGATGTGGTTACAAACTGAGACTCCAGCACCGCCTCTTTTTCATTCTCTATCTTAACAGGTAATATATTAGCGTCAAAAAGTAGTTTTTGTCAAACTCCCTAAATCCTTACATAGTAAAGCATAGCACTTGTTTATCTTTAAGTTAAATAAGCTTCAGCCCTTCCAATGTAGGTATATCACTGATATTTTAAAACAACTGGAGAATATAAGGAAGCTAAAAAACTTTTAAAAGAGATTGGTTTGCTTAATCTTTCCCTTTTTGTAAAGAAAAGAAGAAAAGATAATGGAAAAAGGTTGTCCTTATAAAAATGCATGTCCTTATCTTAACTTTGAGAATCCAGACAAGGTATTAGCCGAGAGAAATTATCTCCGAATAAATAAGAAACCCCCGCTTTCTACTTTTCTAACCTGTCCTTTTTAAGGATGGTTAGCTACGGGGGATTCTTATCTTAAAAACAACTCTGGTAAGGCTTTGCTGATTTTCTAACTTTTTGGATCTAATATATTACCTCTATAGAGGACTGTCCTACACCAACCCTTTGGGAGTGTCAAGTGCATACCCCAAAAACCTTTTTTTCTGCACCGATGGTTGAGGATGGACCGTGTCCGGGGCAGATTACCGTTTCGTCAGGCAGAACCATAAGTCTGTTTTTTATAGAATTCAATAATTCTTTTTCAGACCCCCCAGGCAGATCGGTCCTACCATAGCCCCCGCAAAAAAGGGTATCTCCTGTAAACACAAACCTCCCGCTTTTTAAACATACACTCCCGGGAGAATGACCCGGGGTATGTAGTACCTCAAACTCAGTTGCTCCAACTTTAAAAATATCTCCATCTTCCAGAATGACTGTTTCAACATCAATAACAAAAGGGATGCCAAATAATCCGGAAAGGTTTTTATCAGGATTTCCAAGGCACTCTGCATCCTGTCTATGTATGTAAACAGGCAGATAAAATTTTTCATCTTCTTTTATATGGTCCATATGTCCGTGGGTATTCACAACAAAAGATGGCTGTACATCCATCCTGCCTATCACATCCCTTATCTTTTCATATTCATCGCCCGGGTCAATAATAAAACCCTTACCGGTTGTTTCACAAACTACCACATAACAGTTTGTTTGAAATTCCCCCACGACAATTTTTTCTATTGTAATATTCATAGTAAGCATTATAATATACAATCACCCGAGGAAAAAATGTGGAAAAAAACGTTTATATCTGCTTTCATAGCCCAGATTCTGTCAATGCTCGGCTTTTCTTTTGCTATGCCTTTCCTGCCCTTTTTCATATCTGAACTCGGCATATATGATAAAGGCGAACAGGCCCTCTGGTCAGGTATCGTGCTGGGGGCCGCAGGCGTCACTTTGTGTCTATTCGCCCCGCTGTGGGGTGTTCTGGCTGATAGATATGGCCGCAAGGTTATGGTATGCAGAGCGATGTTCTCAGGCACGATAATCCTGTTGGTTATGTCTGTAGTACGGACCGTTGGACAGCTGGTCGTATGCAGGTTTTTGCAGGGGGCTTTTACCGGTACAAACGCCGCCAGCATAGCACTGGTTGCCAGTGTAACTCCCCAGCGCAGAAGCGGGCTCACCCTTGGGATGATGCAGTCCGCCGTGTTTGTTGGGATAACCCTTGGTCCGCTTTTTGGCGGCATGATTGCAGACCTCTATGGATATCGTGTTGCTTTCCGTGCGGGCGCACTCATTGTCTTTCTGGGCGGACTTCTGATTTTGCTGCTGGTCAGAGAGAATTTCACCCCTCCTGATGAAGAAAAAGATAGCCCTCCAATGAGTTTCCGTAACATCCTGGCTGTAAGCGGATTTATGGCTGCAGTAGTTATAATGTTCGGGGTGCACCTGAGCAGCTCTATTGTTAATCCTTCCTTCCCTCTTATTGTAAAGGATATCATTCCCTCTTCTGAAAATCTGAATAGTATCACAGGCTCAGTCCTTGCGGCTGCTGCTCTGGCTGGAGCAATTTCATCCGCACTCCTCGGACATGTGGGTGACAGATTCGGGCATAAAAAAATCCTGGTTGTATGCTGCATCGTTTCGGCTGTTGCATCAGTAGGGCATTTTTTTGTCTCAACCCTACCCTCGCTTTTTATTGTGCGCATATTATTTGGCCTGTCTGTTGCCGGGATGCTGCCATCTGCCAATGCTATCATTCACAGAATTATTGACAGCAGGTTTATAGGAAAGGCATATGGAGCCTCTACCTCCATAAGTATGATAGGGCCCGCTTTAGGACCGGTTATCGGAGGTTCAATTGCCCGAGTTGCCGGCCTGCGCATTCCATTTCTTGTCACTGCAGTCTTTCAAATGCTGATGGCTCTGTTTATTTCCAGATTTATAAAAACTCCTTCCCCTGCGAGTTCAGAACAGGGGTGAAATTAATTATTATAAGCGTCATAATTTAACGACAAAACAAGGGGGGAGAATGAGACTAAAAAACTTTTTTACTAAGAACTTAACCTTACGGCAGAAGCAGTATGAGGTGGTAAGGGCGGTAGCATTTGAAGAAGGCAGTGTAGAAGAGATCGCGGAACGTTATAGATATAGGCCGGGTTCGCTCCGGGCTCTTATCAGCAAACTTTTAACCGGTCAACACATTCTTTTTCCTCAAGTAAAAAGAGAGCCAAGGAAAGGAAAAGAAGGATACCTACCGAAATTTAGAGTATATGAAAACAAATTAAGCCAGTTGGTAGATTTCTTCAGTCTCAATGGTTTATCATCTCCAATGATAATAAGGATACACTTTGACCTTTTATGGACAATAATCGCCGATGCTTTCTATCATCTGTTTGCCCAGAATTTACCAATGTTTGAAAAATGTCTTGCAGGAAAAATATTCAGGAATTTTGTGGATATGCCAGGAATTGTTGAGTATGATGGGAAGGAATTTACTGTGAAAATACGCAAGAGAGTAAACACCCCAATTCTTTTGGGTATGAGAAAACTACAGAGCCGGATCAGAGTTCCGTGGTTGGGTCACCGTCTACTAAAGATTATTTGGACAGATTAATGAGTTTAATTTTGTCGGTTATAATATCTGTGAAAATCGCTGTAAAAGAGAATCTTCAAGTTCTGAGAAGCAATCCCTTTGCCGGCAAAAAGCTGACTGGAGACGTGAAAGGAGAATTTTCTTCTTATAGAACGGGAGAATACCGGATAATTTACACAACAGAGAAAAGTGAGATTTTTATGGAGACTATCGGACACAGAAAAGACGTTTACAGGAAATTAAAAAACAAATATAATGGCACTGATACGGAGAGGGTGGGAGTCGAACCCACGATCCGTTTCCGGATACGCGCTTTCCAAGCGCGCGCACTCGGCCTCTATGCGACCTCTCCTGAAAAGTAAATTTTTCCTACTCGGAAGCAGATGTCTTTTCGGACCCGACTGATGAGCGAAGCCTGACTGGAAACTTATATCCTGCCTTCAGCCTTTTGTAAAAAATCCTTCTGGCAGCGCTGTTAAGTTTTTCATAGGAATCCTTCCCTTTTTCAAACTCCTTCAGCCGCTCCTTTGCCTTCCCGATTTTTTTGCGGTGCACCTTCCTCATCTCATTCTTAAGTTTCCCCATAAAAACCCTTTACCCCTTCATCCCTGCATGCTATGCTTTCTTGTGAGGGATTCTTGATTTATATTCCTACCGGCTTACCTTCCCAAAGCGTCCTTTCAAAGACGATTCTTTTGCAGCAAGACAGACGTAAACACTCGCCAGTCCTACGTAAGTGACTATAAAAAGAATACTCCAAAAGTAGTTACTTGTCAATATCAGGGGAGGCTGTAGTAACACCACAGTTTCTTCCATTCTTTAATAAACCTGCTGGCAATTTCCCTGTCTTTAATAATGACAAGGCATTCCACATTGCATCTTGCAGAAGAGGTAGGGTTATAAGAACCGGTAATAACGGTCTTTCCGTCAACAACAAAAAACTTGTCATGCAGAAATCCTGCACGGTTGCTCTTTCTCATCTCACAACCATAATCGCGGAGAGAATAAAAAGCAGAATAGGGCTCTACATTCAAGTGCTCAACAATCCCGTAAACCTTCACTCCTGCCATTTTTCTACGTATAACTGCTTTGGTTATCTTTTCAGAGGTAAAGTGGTACTGGGCAAAATGGATGGAATGTACAGCGGAGGAAATAACCTTCCTTATTATCTCTTCACAGTCATTCTCTGGAGAAAAATATATCTGAAACTTATCATCAGCATAAGATTCTTCCGATTCACGACTATCCCACAGGGAAAGAAACTTTTTATTGAAAAACCCTGCTATCTCCGGCTTTTTAATGAGAAGAAAGTTGTTGTGGTCATGATGCAGGCTACCTTCGGTGAGGTTGCCCGAACCGACAAATACCAACTGTCCATCAATTACGATAAACTTGGCATGGAAAAGAGAAGGTCTTTTATCTATCTTCAGGGTGCCGTGGGGAAATTCCGCAGGAGGTTCATCCTCAAGCATGATTTTAAGTTTTATATCTCGGCTCCTGAGGGCAAGTTTTTCCGTTAGCTTCTTCCATGACATTGTGTAACTGGCAACATAGATGGATTTCTTCGCACCTTCAAGAAGGCTAACAATTATTTGGTCGGTTTCCCTGTTTGGAGTAAAATAGATATCTGCAGGGTCTGCATACAAACAAAAAATAAACAACAGGAAAAAAAGGAAAGGTTTTAGTAGTCTTTTCACGGTGGTATAATTTTAACACAAAACAGAGAAGCACCCCTCATCCTGACCTTCTCCCCTAAATGGGCGAAGGAATGGAAGTTCGGGGTAAAGGAGACATAATGAAGGCGGCTGTGTATCATGGAATAAAGGATATAAGGGTGGAAGAAATTGAAACTCCTGTGTGTAAAAAGGACGAGGTACGGATAAAGGTAAACTACTGTGCCATATGCGGAACGGACCTGAGAACATACTTCTACGGACACAAAAAGGTTGTACCTCCGGCAGTTATAGGTCATGAAATAACAGGTACTGTGGATAGAATTGGAAGCGACGTCATATATCCTGAAATAAAAGAGGGAGACAGGGTTACTCTAGTCACCTCCATTGGCTGCGGGAAGTGTAAAATGTGTGGTAAGGGTTTATACAACCTCTGTCCCGATACAAGGGCAATAGGATACTTTTATCCGGGCGGGTTTGCAGAATACCTTATAGTACCTCCAGATGCCGTAAAACAGAAAGCAATAATCAAACTGCCTAACAACACACCGATGAAAGAAGGCTCTTTGATAGAACCCCTGTCCTGTGTTATAAACGGGCAGAATTATCTGAATATTGAAAAGGGTGATACGGTGGTGATTTACGGAGGGGGCCCGATAGGCTTTATGCACGCGGCACTTGCCATGTCCTCCGGAGCATCTCGGGTAATTATGGTTGACCCCGCATATGAAAGGCTTGAAATGTTTGGCAAACAGTTTGAAGGGCTGATATTGCTTGACCCCAAAAAAACAAGCATAAAGGATGAGGTTCTCAGACTCACAAACGATTATGGAGCCGATGTTGTTATAACAGCCTGTCCGGCAAAACAGGCACAGACAGAGGGGCTTGAAATCCTTGGTTCAAAGGGGAGGATAAGCATGTTCGGCGGACTGCCCAGAGACAACTCAGTTATAAGCATAGATTCCAATATCATACACTATAAGGAAATCTCCGTTTTCGGCTCTTTTGCCTCAAACAGAAGGGACTACATCAGGGCGGCGGAACTTATATCAGAGAAAAAGATAGACGCAGGCAGGTTCATCTCCAGCGTGCTGCCTCTGGAAAAAATAGTTGAGGGGATTGAAATGGTGAAATCCGGAGATGTTCTTAAATGTGTAATTGAAACAGGCAAATGACAAACCACATAGAATTCATAAAAGAAACCCTGAAACTGGCAGAAAAAGGCAGGGGACTGGTAAGTCCGAATCCTATGGTCGGAGCGGTCATCACCAGGGGAAGCCACATACTTGGTAGAGGCTGGCACAAGGCGTTTGGACTTCCACATGCAGAGATAGAGGCACTGAAAGAGGCGGGGAAGAAAGCAAAAGGAGCAACCCTGTATGTAAACCTTGAACCTTGTTGTCACTACGGTAAGACCCCCCCCTGCACTGAAGCAATTATAAATGCGGGAATAAAGGAGGTTATCTGTGCAATGAAGGACCCCAATCCTCTGGTAAACGGAAAAGGGTTTGAGGAACTTGAAAAAAACGGACTGAAGGTCAGAACAGGATTTCTTCAGGAAGAGGCAGAAAACCTAAACTCTGCCTATATTACATACATAACAAAGACAAGACCTTACATACTGCTGAAATGGGCACAGACTCTTGATGGCAGAATAGCAACCTATAACGGCGATTCAAAGTGGATTACCTCTGAAGAAACAAGAAATTTTGTTAAAAAAAAACGTTTTGAGGTGGACGGTATAGTTGTAGGCATCAATACCATCCTTCAGGACAACCCTTCACTGGATTATCTACCCCCCTCTTTTCAGACTCAAAAGGAGTTGTTATGCCATAAGAGATACTATAAAATAATACTTGACCCCCTTCTCAAAACACCAGTTGAAGGAAACTGGTGGAAAAATGTAAACAGCAGGGTTTTGCTGGTAGTTTCAGACAACATCCCGGAAGAAAAAATATCTGCAATAACCGGAAGGGAAAACTCAGAGGTGATAAAATTGCCCTGTTCCGGCGGTAGGTTTTCTTTAAAAAACCTGGCTGAAAAGCTGTATAAGAAGGAGATAGGAATCATTATGGTTGAAGGAGGCAGTGAGACACTTACCTGCTTCTGGGATGAAAAGATGGCGGATGAGATAATGGTATTTATCGGCAATAAAATTCTCGGCGGAAAAGACTCGCTCTTATCAATAACCGGTAAAAACAGGGAATTATTCTCAGAGGCGGTTACGGTTAAAGACCTTGAGATACAAAAGATGGGAGATGATTTTTTTATACGGGGCAAACCATGTTTTCAGGAATTGTTGAAGAGACAGGAACGATAAAAAGAAGATTTTCGGTGTCAGGGCTGTCAGTGCTGGAGATTGCTGCTGACAGGGTTTTTGAGGACCTGAAGTCAGGAGATAGCATCTCGGTGAACGGCACATGCCTTACAGTTGAAAAGACAACAGACAGGACATTCACCGTTTCCCTCAGCAGGCAAACGATAAGAGAAACCAACCTTGGGGATGCAAAACTAGGCGCACATGTAAATCTTGAACGGGCACGCAAAACAACAGACAGGATTGGAGGACATATCCTGACAGGGCACATTGACTTCAAAACGCCTCTGAAGAGTTTTTACAAACAGGGAAATGATGTAGTAATCAGGTTCTGCATACCTGAAAGGTTTGAGAGATATGTGGTTGAACGCGGCTCCATAGGTGTTGACGGACTTTCTTTAACCGTTGCAGAGATGCAGGGTGGAGAGATAAAAATTTTTATCATACCCTACACAATGAAAACCACCAATCTCAGATACCGGAAAAACGGTGATATGCTTAACGTTGAAACTGATATAGCGGCAAAACACCTTGAAAAACTCCTTGAGGAGCGCAACTCAAAAATTAACAAATCTGCACGGTTTTTCTCTTCTCTCAGGGGAGAGGAATAAAAAGAGTGGGAAAAATAAAAATGAGTGAATCCAGAACCTTCAATACAATAGAGGAAGCGATTAAAGATATAAAAAAAGGTCGTTGTGTCATCGTCGTTGATGATGAGAACAGAGAAAATGAAGGCGACCTTGTCATTGCGGCGGAAAAGGTTACTCCGCAAGCCATTAATTTTATGGCAAAAGAGGCACGGGGACTAATATGCATAGCGCTCTTGCCAGAAAGGATGAAGGAACTGGACCTTCCTCCGATGGTAGCCGACAACACCGCCCTGCATAAAACCGCTTTCACTGTCTCTGTTGATGCCGCAAAAAACGTAACAACTGGAATCTCGGCACATGACAGGGCATTAACAATAAAGTTGCTCATAGACAAAAAGACCCGTCCAGAAGACCTTGCAAGGCCCGGGCACATTTTTCCCATCAGGGCAAAGGATGGGGGGGTGCTCATTAGGGCAGGACATACCGAAGCAGGGGTGGACCTTTCAAGGATATCCGGTCTCTATCCGGCCGGGGTTATGTGCGAAATAATGAAAGAAGACGGAACAATGGCAAGGGTTCCGGACCTTTTAAGATTTGCCGCAAAGCACCACCTGAAGATAATCACCATAAAGGACCTTATTGAATACCGCAGAAAAAGAGAAAAACTTGTAAAAAAGGTTCTCTCTGTGTCGCTACCGACAGAGTTTGGTATGTTTAAACTTATCCTATATGAAGACAGTATTGAGTATAACCATCACCTTGCACTGGTAAAGGGCAGTCTGAAACTGAAAGGCAAGAACGACAGCATCCTTGTGAGGGTTCATTCGCAGTGCCTGACGGGTGACGTCTTCCATTCTTTGAAATGTGACTGCGGCAAGCAGTTGCACAAGGCGATGCAGATGATAGAGAATGAAAAAAGAGGGGTTCTTGTCTACCTGCCGCAGGAAGGCAGGGGCATAGGACTTGTCAACAAACTGAAGGCATATTCGCTGCAAGAAAAAAAAGGTCTTGATACTGTTGAAGCAAACCTGAGACTCGGCTTTCCTGATGACCTGCGTGACTACGGGATAGGTGCACAGATACTTGCAGACCTCGGACTTACCAGGATAAAACTTCTCACGAACAACCCGAGAAAGGTTATAGGACTTGAAGGATATGGGATTAAAATAGTGGGAAGGGTACCTATTGTGATAAAATATACAAGATACTCAAAGAAGTATCTTGAGACCAAAAGGACAAAACTCGGGCATATAATGTAGTATGGGAAAATCTCCCTTTATCCCCCTTTTTCAAAGGGGGGGATATTAATTCCCTCCTTTGAGGAGGGTTAGGGAGGATTTGGAGGGCATGGAGGATTTTAAGATAAATTTGGCAGAACTCTTGAGAAGTAAAGGAGGGGAAAATGAAGATAAAAGAGGCGGTGCTGGATGCGAAAGGGAAAAAATTCGGGATAATAGTCAGCAGGTTTAATGACTTCAT